>JBILOA010000230.1:0-4249 GCA_044374735.1 Pirellulales bacterium
CGAGGTCGTGATCCGCCGGGTGGCGGCCCGGCTGGCGGCCGGGGGGGATGCGTCCGACGCCTCGCCCGAGGTGGTCCGCCGGCAGCTCAGCTCGCGGGAGCCGATCGGCCCGGCCGAGCTCGCGGCGGCCGGCGTCCCAGTGCGGCTCGTGCGAGTGACCGAGGCCGACCTCGCCAACGCCGGCTTCGCCGCCGCCGTCAGCCGCGAGCCTCCATCGTCGCCTTGATCTCCTTGACGGCCGCCGCCTCGGGGAGCGTCTTGTAGAAGGCATCGAGCGGGTAGCAGCCACTCCGCAGGCCGTGCCGCGGCGCGGTCGTGCAGTCCGAGAAGGTGCGGCAGACGCGGCCGCGCGTGAGCGTCCTGCCGGCCAGCGAGTCGGCCGGCAACTCTGGGTAGGAGAGCACCATCCGGCCGAGCCCCACCGCATCGATCCAGCCTTGGCCGACCGTGGCCTGGGCCGCGTGGACGAGATACTCCTGGAGATAGGTGTAGGCCGAGCCCACCATCACGAGGTCCGGCACGGCCGCCTTCGCCCGGCGGGCCGCGTCGATCTGGCGCCACACGCCGAGCAGCGGGTCTTCTGGCGGCGGGTAGCCGTCGGACGGTGGAAACGCCGCCGGCCGGATCACGTGGGGCACCGTGTAGGGCGAACCGGCCGAAAGGTTCACCGCCACCACCCCGAGGTCACGGAGGCGCTCGAGCAGCGCGATCGGCTCGGCCAGATCGACCGCGAGCGGATCGTGGGCGTCGACGCCGAAGCCGCAGTCGTAGGGAAGGCTGTCGGCGAACGGCCAGGGCTCGCCGCGGCCGTCGACCATCCGCCAGGGCACGGTGTCGAAGAGCGACAGCCGGACGCCCACGAGCAAGCCGGGACACTCGGTCCGCACCCGCTCCACGAGCGTCGTGAGCAGCCGGGTGCGGCCGGCGAAGTCGCCGCCAAAAGGCCCCGGTCGACGGCGGGCCGAGAGGAACTCGTGCACGAGGTAGCCGTGGCAGGCCTTGATGTCGACCATGTCGAAGCCGGCCGCCGCCGCGGCGCGGGCTGCGGCGAGGTAGGCCTCGATCAGTCGCTCGACCTCGTCATCGGAGACCACGCACGTGGCGGCGGCGGGATCGATCCTCTGGCGGGCGTCGAGGATCGGATGGTGGTAGGCGATCCGCGGCGCGTGGCCGGCGGTCGTGGGCCTGCTGAACCGGCCGGAGTGGGTCAGTTGCAGGGCCACGACCAGGTCGCTGTCGTCGCCGGCGGCCGAGCGATGGGCCGACCGGACGGCATCGAGGAGCGTCGCGAATCCGTCTTGGCCGCAGGCCGGGGCGCAGAGCTGGTTGGGGTTGGCCCGCCCCTCGGGAACGACCGCCACCGCCTCGCCGCCCCAGATCAGCTTGGCGCCGCTCGTGCCGAAGTGATGCCAGCGGCGGAGGAGGATCTCCGTGGGGCGGCCGTCGGCGGAGGCGTCCCAGCCCTCCATCGGATGGATCACCCAGCGGTTGCCGGCGGTGCGGCTGCCGAGCCGGAGCGGCCGGGCGAGCGGCGAGCCGGTGGCCGCCGAGAGCGGCTCATCGTCGAGCGGGATCGGGGCACCGAGCGACGCGAGATGCTCGCGCAACTCGGCGATGGAACGGAACCGGGCGATGCGTGGGAACATGGAAGAAAGTATGGCCAAAATCGCTCCGGCCGCAATGGAATCCCGGCTATCATGCGTCGCCATGTCCGACACCACGTCACGCATCGACCCGTTTGCGCTACTCAGGCCCCGGCGCACGATCCGCGGGATGTCGGCGATCCTCCTGCCGATGCGACCCGAAGGGGGCATCGACTGGGAGGGATTCGCCGCCCACGTGGCCCGGACCGCGGCCGCGGGCATCACGCCGGCGGTCAACATGGACACCGGATACGTCCAGCTGATCCACGACGCCACCCGCCGCGAGGCGCTGCGGATCGCGCGGGACGTTGTCGGCCCGACGGGCGAACTCGTGGCGGGGGCCTGTGTCGTGGACTCGCCCGGCGACGCCTTCGACGAGGCCGCCCATGGCCGGCAGTTGGAGATGATCACGGCGGCGGGGGCGATTCCGGTGATTTTCCCATCGTTCGGGCTCACCGCCGGTGCCGACGCCGACTTCATCGCGCGGCACCACGCACTCGCGCGGCGGGTGCCCTCGTTCATCGGCTTCGAGCTCTCCACGGCGTTCGTGCCCAGCGGCCGCGTGCTTTCGCTCGAGGCCTATGCGGATCTCGTGCAGATCCCCAACTGCCTCGGCGCCAAGCATTCGTCGCTCTCGCGGCGGCTCGAGTGGGAGCGGCTGGCGCTCCGCGACCGCGTGCGGCCCGGGTTTCACGTGTTCACCGGCAACGACCTGGCGATCGACATGGTGCGCTACGGCAGCGACTGGCTGCTCGGCCTCTCGACGGCCTGGCCCGAGGCGTTCGCAGAGCGCGACGCCTGGTGGGCCGCCGGCGACGCCCGCTTCGACGAACTCGACGACGCCCTCCAGGCCCTGGGCGACTTCGCCTTCCGCCCGCCCGTGCCGGCCTACAAGCACTCGATGGCCCAGGCCCTGCACCTGCGCGGGCTCCTGCGCTCCGACGAGCCGCATCCCCACAGCCCGCGTCGGCCCGCCTCGGATCGGGAGATCATCCGCACGATCCTGGAGCGGATCGCCGCGGCGCTGGCCGCCGCGGCTTGAGAGGCGCGGCGGGCGGGGCGTGGGGCGGCCGCCCATGGTTGGGGGTGGGCCACCGCCGGTCAGGCGGGCTGCTTCACCGCCGATAGCACGCTGCGGCCGAGGGCGCTGGGAGCGTGGGCGACGATCGTGAACCCGTGTTCGGCGAGCCAGCCGCCGATCTCGGCGGCCGAATAGAGCCGGCCCTGGGTCACGGTCGAGAGCAGCACGGAGTATTCGGCGGCCCAGAGAGGCCCGGCCTTGTCGTCGTCGAGGAGCATGTCGTGCACGAGGATCCGGCCCCCGGGAGCGAGGGCCTGCGCGGATTTTTCGAGCAGCCGGCGACAGTCGTCCTCGTGCCAATCGTGCAACACGTTCGAGAACAGGTGGACGTCGTGGTGGGCCGGCCACGAGCCGGTGAACATGTCGGCTGCGACGACGGCGATCCGGTCGTCGAGGCCTGCCGTGCGGATGGTTCGCCGCGCGATCGCGTCGACGGGGGCCGCCTCGAGCACCGTCGCGGCCAGTGCCTCGAATCGCTCGGCCAGTGCGATGGCATAGACGCCCGACCCGCCTCCGACGTCGAGCAGCCGCCGGGCGGTGCCGCAGTCGACCGCCGCGGCGAGCGCCGGCGCGAGCACGCGGCCGCGGCAGTCCATCGCCGCGGTGAAGGATTCCGCGAACGCCTCGGTTCGCATCGCGGCGTGCCAGTCGGCCTCTCCCTCCTCGCCCGGCCAGTTGGCCGGGCGGCCGGTGCGGAGCACGGTGAGGATGTCGGCGACGCCCGGCTTGCCGGCCATGGCCGCCCAGTAGGGGCGCGCGTCGCACGGAGCATCCGCGACGAGAAACTCGCGCGCCGTCGCCGTGGGCGCGAACCGGCCGGCGGCGTCGCGGGCCAGGAGCTGCTGCGCGCACAACAACGTGCAGAGCACGTCGACCGGCCGCGGATGCAGGCCGTGCCGCCGGCAGATGCCTGCCAGGTCGGCCGGCTCGCCGTCGAGCGCGGTGAACAGGTCGAGGTGGACGATCGCCGCCGCCAGGGCGTCGGCTGCCGCGATCGAGTCGCGGGTGCGGTAGAGGAGCGTGGGGTCGGTGGTCGGGGCTCTCATGGGCTCATCATGCCCGCGCCGGGCCCGCCGAATCCAGCGGGGCCCCCGTGGGCAAGCCGGTGGAAACCGGGTGGCCGGCCCGGCCTGGCGACAGCGGCCGGGCCACAAAACAGCGGGGTTTTCGCCGTTCATTTCCACCCCACGAACCTCTTGTGGGTGGCCGGCGTACGGAAGCCACCGGGGTCAGTCCGAACCCGGGGAGTTCGTCCTCATGGCCCACCGCACCTCGGTCGAAAAAATACTCCGCGAGCGCCTGCGGCTCGAGGAGGAGATCGCTGCGACCAAAGCCAGATACGGCACCGCGTCGATGGTGCAGCTGTCGCGGTTGCAATGGTACGACGAGCGGCTGGCCGACGCGGGTCGTTCTGACAAGCTGCGACTGAAGGCCATGCTCCGAGGGCTCTGGTCGCGGCTGAATCGGCGGAACCTGCCGGTAGCAAGCTGACCCGACGTCGAAACCAGCGCAACGAGCCTCGGTT
>JBILOA010000231.1:0-4247 GCA_044374735.1 Pirellulales bacterium
AACTCAGGCCCGGCCGGGAAGTACTGGATGTCGTCCTGCAGGTAGTAGGCGCTGGGCAGGGTCTGCCCGCCGACGTCCACCTGGCAGCCGGTCAGCCCCAGACCGCCGATCGCCGCGGTGGCGGCGAGCGTGCGAAACGCGAGGCCGCGGAGCGAACCGGCCGCGGCGAGCAATCGAGCGAGTGACGTGGCCATGGCGGAACCTTCCCTGCATCGCGGTGTCGGGTCGCGGGCTGCCGCCGTGGGCGAAACTCCGCGCTCCTTCGTGGTATCGGCCCGCACGACCGGCAAACTTGCGGCAACCCGCACAACCGGCAACCGGGCGAGGCCCGACCGTCCCGCCCCTTGCCAAGCCTGCCCAGTGTGACGCCCGGTGACCCCGAGGCCCGCGGACACGGCCGAAGCGTGTACAACCAAGTGGCATGCAACGGTCCCTCGCGATCGCCGTTGGTCTCGCCCTCTTGGGCACCGCCCTCCCGGCCCAGGTCGTCCTGCCGCCCAATATGGGCGTGCCAGACGCGGCACCGACCGTGCCCGGCCCGGGCTATGACCTCGCGCTGGCGGCGCTGGCCGCCGGCGACTACGCCGCCGCGGTGGATCTGGCCGAGCGGGAATACCGCGGCAGCGCCAAGATCGGCGCCGACCGCTGGATCGACTCGATCGCCGCCGCGACCGTGCTCGGCGAGAGCCTGTTCGAAGTCGGGCGATTCCGCGAGGCCGTGGCCCGCTACGAGGAGGCGCTCGCGCTCTCGGCCACGCACACCAACTGGCTGCTGGCCGTGCGGTTTCCCCCGCAACAGCTCCAGGCCATGCGTCGGCCCCGGGTGGCCACGTGGGCCCGCAGCAAGCGGAATGCGACGCCGTCGATGCTGCCCGACACGATGACGATCCGGCAGCAGGGGGCCGACCCGCAGGACGTGCTCCAGCGAGGCGGCGTGTTGACGGCGCCCTACGAGCGACCGATCCGCCCGCAGGAAGTGATCCGCTCGCTCGTGATCGCGACCTACCGCACCGGCAGCCTGCTCGGCGACCTGGGCCGGGACAACGCGATCCTCGACCAGGCCGCCCGCGCGCTGTCGCGGCGGCCCGCGCCCCCCAACCACTACTCGCAGTCGTGGATCGATGTGGCGCTGGGCACGGCCTACTGGGCGCAGGGCAAGCCCCAGCAGGCGCAGCCGCTGCTCGTGCGCGGGCTGCTCGTGGGCAACCAGTTCGATCATCCGCTCAGCGCCTGGGCGATGATCGTCCTGGGCCGGATCGCGCTCGATGCCGACCGTGCCCCGGAGGCGGTGACCTATTTCGAGGAGGCCACGATTACGGCCGCCGACTACGGCGACGCGCGGGCGCTCGAGGAGGCGTTCGGACTGCTCTGGACGGCCCAGCGCATGACCGGCGGCAAGGGGATGGCTCCGGCGATTCCGCTGGCCGCCGATGCCAGCCGCACCGGCCCCGCGGCGCTGCGGGCGCGGCTCCTGGCGATGCAGGCCGAGTCGCTGGCCGCCGCGGGAGACGGCCGCGGGGCGGCCGCCGCGCTCGACGCGATCGATGGTCGCCTGCTCAAGTCGCCGGCCGGCGCGGGCACGCTCGGGGGCATCGCCGCCTATGCCGCGGCGCTCGTTGCCTACGGCCAGGACACCGCAGCCGGTGACGGCGAAATGGAGCGGGCCCTCGCCATCGCCCGCAGCCGGTCGCCCCGGCTCTTTCAGACGGAGCTGCTCGTGGAACTCCTGCGGGAGGGATCGAGCCTGGTCTCCGAGCGGCAGGCCGAGGACTTGTTCGCGGCGTGGCTGGCCGATCCATCGCCCCGCGACTTCGTGGCCGATCCGCTCGGCACCCTGGCCGTGATCACCGCTCCGCGGATCGCCGCCTTCGACACCTGGGTGGCGGTGGCGGGCCGGCGCGGCCAGGAGCAGACGCTGGCCGCCGCTGAGGCGACGATGCGCCACCGGTGGATGGTCGCGCGGCCGCTGGGCGGCCGACGGGCGTCTCTCGACCGGTTCCTCGCCGCCGATGAACGACTGCTCGACGCGGCCGAGGTCGCCCGGCGCAAGGCCATCATCGCCGGCCGCCCCGGGCTCGATCGCCTGCTCACCCGGGTGGGTCAGCTCCGTGGCAATCTGGCGGCCGCCGTGGCGGCGGCCCAGCCCGCGGCTCAGGTCGAAGCCGGCGCGCTCGCCGGCGATCCCGCCGAGTGGCGGGAGTATGCGGCCGCAGCCGGCGAACTGCGGCAGGTGGTCGCCACGCTCGCGGCGGGGAGTGTCGCGGCCCCCGCCTTTCCGCCGCTCTCGCCAGCCGCGGAGATCCGGCGGCGACTGGAGCCCGGCCAGGCCCTGCTCTCGTTTCACTGGACGGCCTCGGGGCTCTTCGGCGCGCTCGAGACCCGCGACCGCCTCGTGGCCTGGCAGGTGAAGCAGGCGGCCGGCCTGCCGGGCGAGGTCCGCACGCTCGCCAAGGAACTCTCCCTCCACGAGCGCTCCGCCGCCGTCGGCATCGACCGGCTCGTCGCGGGCGACTGGCGCGGGTCGGCCGCGCGGATCGAACGCATGCTGTTCGAGAACGCCCGGGGCGTGTCGCTCGCCGAGGGGATCGAAGAGCTCGTGATCGTGCCCGATGGCTGGCTCTGGTATCTGCCCTTCGAGATCCTCCCGGTGGCGAGCAACCAGGCCGGTGACGATCGCCGCCCGCTCCGGGAGGTGTGCACGATTCGATATTGCCCCACCCGTAGCCTCGCCGTGCTTCGGTTCGAGCCGCGGTCTGGCGGCGGCACGGGCCTTCTGCTGGGCCGGATGAGCCGGGGCGAGAAACGGGAAGCGGCCGTCGCGACCGCCGCCGAACTGACCGCCGGCGTCACCGGTGCCGTCGTGCTCGAGCCGCCGGCGTCCGGAGCACCGCCCGTGCTGGTCGGATCGTTGTTCGACACGCTCGTGATCTACGACGAGCTCACTGCGGCCGGCCCCGGTGCTCCGTGGCCGCTGCTTGCGGCCGTGGGGCCGCGACCTGGGATCACGCTGGCCGACTGGCTGGCTCCGCCCCCGAAGCGGCCGCGACAGGTGATCCTGCCGGGCGTGCAGTCGGCGATGGCGGGGGGCCTGCTCAAGCCCCCCGCGCGGCCCGGTGATGATCTGTTTCTGCCGGCCGTCGACCTGATCGCGGCCGGCGGCCACACCGTGCTCATGAGCCGCTGGCGGAGCGGCGGGGCGGTGGGCACGAGCCTCGTGCAGGAGTTTCTCCGCGAGACCACCGGGCAGAATCCCGTGCCCGCAGCAAAGGCCTGGCAGCGGGCCGTCGACGTGGTCACCCCGGAGCGACCCGATCTCGAGCGCGAGCCGCGGCTCAAGAAATCACCCGACGTCGATCTGGCCGACTCCAGCCATCCGCTGCTCTGGGCGGGCCATCTGCTGCTCGACTGCGGGCGGGGGGTGTATGCCGCCGCAGCCGACCCGGTGGTTGCCCCCGCGCCGCCCCTGGCTGCCCCGGCTCCAGCCGTGCCTGCTCGCCCCGCGGCGCCCGCCGGCCCGATGCCGCCTGCAATCCTCGCGCCGCCGGCCATCCTGGCGCCGCCGCCCCCGCGTCCCGAGCCGCCGCCCGCCGCGGCGCCGCCTGCCGAGCCCGCTGCCCCCGCAGCGCCGGCCGCCGAGAAGCCATGAGCGATACCGCGGAGTTCGCGCTCGTGTTTCTCGGCGGTCTCATGGCCGGTGGCGTGAACGCGATTGCCGGCGGGGGCACGATCCTGACGTTCGGCATCCTGGGGTCGATCCTGCCGCCCGGGCCGGGGCAGCTCGTGTCGGCCAACGTGACGAGCACCATCGGGCTGTGGCCCGGCAGCGCCGCGGCGGCCTGGGCCTCGCGCGGTGTGCATCCGCAGCAACCAGTGTGGGCGCGGTGGCTCGTGCTGCCGAGCGTGGTCGGCGCGATGATCGGTGTGGCGCTGCTCCGCTGGCTGCCCAAGGAATCGTTCGACGCCGTCGTTCCGTGGCTGATCCTGATGGCCGCGGTGTTGTTCGCCGTGCAGCCGCAGGTGGCGCGGATGGTCACCCGACGGAATCCGCCGGGCGAGGCCGTCGCGCCGGCCGCGGCCTCGCCGGCCCGGATCGCCGCGACCGGCTTGCTGCAGTTGCTGGTCGCGATCTACGGCGGGTATTTCGGCGCCGGCATCGGGATCCTGATGCTGGCCGTGCTGCCGCTGCTCGGCCCCGGCGACATCCACGCGCTCAATGCGGTGAAGAACCTGCTCGCCACCGTGATCAA
>JBILOA010000232.1:0-4237 GCA_044374735.1 Pirellulales bacterium
TGCGATCACCTCACCCGGATAGCCGAGTGCGATCATGAGCGCCGCTGCGATCACCAGCCGTGTCAGCAGGCTCGTCGCCTTGGCCGCCGGCAGCCGGAGAACAGCCACGAGTTCGACCATCAACAGCGGCACGGTCAGGATCCAGTCGGCATACCGATAGAAGTCGTTGAAGGCGGCACCGCTGGCCTTGTAACCGCCGTCCGCCAGCGAGTAGGCGTCGTGCCAACTGTGGCGAATCATGAAATAGTGGTAGCAGGCGATCGACACCACCAGGCCCGAAACCAGCAGGGCCGGACGGTATTCCGGATCGACATTGGCCCGAGCCATGAACAGGAACAGAGCCGCCGCGCCCATCGTCGCGACGGTCATCGAAAAGATGTTGTCCACAGCGTTGTACTGGAACACCGACAGGTCGGGCATTGCCGACCCCAACAAAACGAAGCCTTCAATCATCGCTTCACCTCTTTTCATGTGGTGCTAAAAAATATTCGACGCCTCACCAACTCGGCGTTATTCGCCAGTTTCATAGACAAGCCGCGTCGAACCGACCACTGGCAACGATTGATTGCCCGCTGGAGCGGCTCTTCACGCTTTTCCCCCGGAACTCGCGGGATGATAGCCCGCTGTAGGACACTTCGGCAAGCCAATACCTGCCGAAGAGCACGATCTGCCTCGCGCCGGACGGCTCCAACCCCCAGTCTGGCAGACCACTTTTCCCGTGAGATTTCTGCTCCGGCAGCGGATTGCTCCACGAGACAGCACCCGCAGCCAGGGCCCGAGGCCCGGCCCGAGGCGAGCTCCGTGGATCGCGGCCGGCATCCGCCCCCGGGTCGTCCGCGATCACCAGCGTTCGTGAAACGGTCGTCAAACCGACCGCGTCAGCCGATCCGGGACACGTGCACGGCCACCTCCATGCCGTGCGTGCCACCGCCGACGCACACGCCCTTGACGGGGGCGACGTCGGCGTAGTCCCGGCCCCAGCCGATGGTCACGTGGAGCGATCCCGCGGGGCAGTCATTGGTCGGATCCACGTCGAGCCAGCCCTCCGAACCGCCCCAGCAGGCTAGCCAGGCATGTGAGGCGTCGGCCCCGACCATGCCGGGCTGACCGGCCGCACCCGGCGGCCGCTCGTTGGAGATGTAGCCACTGACGTAGCGGGCCGCGAGGCCGAGCGATCGAAGGCAGGCGATCTGGAGGTGGGCGAAGTCCTGACAGACGCCGCGCTTGAGCGCGAAAACCTCTTCGACCGGCGTGCTGGTGGTCGTGGCGGTCGGGTCGTAGGCGAACTCACGGTGGATCCGGGAGGTGAGATCGATCAGCGCCTCGTGCCAGGGGCGGGAGGGCGTGAACGACTCGCCCGCCCAGGACGCCAGTCGTGGTGAGGTGGGCACCAGCGGAGACTCGCAGGCGAACTGCCGCGCTGCGAGGGTGGCCGCGTCGGTGTCGCGCGTCAGCCGGTCGCGGAGCGTCTCCCAGGGCAGCGGCTCCCGCGTCCGCCAATCGCGGGCTGGATCGACCTCGACCATGCTCGTCGACGTGACGACGAGCCGGCGATGGCCGGCCTCGATCGCGAACATGCCGACGCGGTTGCCGAAGCTGTCGAGGCGACTCGAGACGACGGCGGGCTCCGGGTCGATGACGAGTTGGTTGGACAGGAGACGCTGGTGGGGCAGTTCCCGGGGCACGAGGCGGATCTCGTTGTGGCAGACCGGGACCGCGTCGCTGTAGGAGTAGACGGTCTCGTGCCGGACGTCGTAGCGGGCGGGCGTGTCGGCGGGCTTCATGCGGGCGAGCCTGCGGTGGATTCAGACGCGTGACGTCGCGCCTGGGTGACGATGTCGACCCCCGCCGATTCACTCCAGGCGGCCAGGAGCCTGTGGAACACGGGACCAGGCGCACCGGAGCCGACGGCCCGGCCGTCGAAGCGGGTCGCGGGCAGGAGGCAACTGGGCGTGCTCGTGAGCAGGATCTCATCGGCTGTCGCGAGGTCGACCTGTCGCAGCGACTCCTCCCGCCACGGGATCGCCAGGCGTTCGGCGAGGCCGCGGGCGAAGGCCAGGCTCACCCCGGAGAGCGCGTCGGTCGCCGGCGGGACCACGATCCGGCCGGCGCGGACGATCGCCACGTTGGCGGTCGAGGTCTCACTGATCCGCCCGTCGGCGTGGGCCAGGATCGCGCGGGCCCCGGGCTCCGCCGCGGCCGCCTCCCGGTCGGCGAGAAAATAGTGCAGGCGGCTGCGGACCTTTGCGGCCAGCGGCCAACATGACTCCGGCACCTGCGTCACCGAGACGCTGCGTAGGACGACGCCCCGGGCATACGCCCCGGCCCAGAGGTTGAAGGCGAGGGGAAAGCTGTGGATGCCGACCCGCGGCGGGCCGGAGCGGCCGCCGTGCTGGGCCGCCAGGTCGCCGGCGGTCGCGAAGATCACGAGCCCGAGGTCGGGAGGTGGTTCGCCCGGCGCCGTCGCATCCAGCGCCGCATGGTTGTGGCGGGCGACCTCGTCGGCGGCGGTCATCAGCTCGTCGATCGTCACGCGGGGTGCGAGCCCCACGAGCCGCAGCGAGTTGTGCAACCGCTCGGCGTGCGGCTGGGGCAAAAACAGCCGGCCCCGAAAGGTGCGAAGTTGCTCGGTGACCGTCGCGCCCATCACGAAGCCGGCGTCGCCGGCAGGCACCGCGAAGGCGTCGCGGGGCAGGAACCGCCCATCGAGCCAGGCCACCTCGCCCCTGCTCTCAGCCCCGATCCCGGACAGGTCGCCCATGGGGCACGAAAGAGGTGGGCGAGCTGGCGAGCGCTTCTGCACTTCGGGTGGACCGTGCCGCACCAAGTGGAGGATAGGGGATTTGAACCCCTGACCTTCTGGCTGCCAGCCAGACGCTCTCCCAATTGAGCTAATCCCCCAAACATTGTTCGGGGCGGCACGGGCGTGGGTTTCCCGCTACTTTTCGATCGTATCGCTCGCCGTGCCGGGTGTCAACGTAGCTGCTTGGCCGCCGTTCCCCGGGCGGCATCCTGGGATCGGTCACGGGCTGGAGCGGACTGGCGGCCGCCCGGTGCCGCAAGCACACTCTTACCACTGCCTGCCACCCGCGAGGCCGGCTGATGCGCGAGTCCTGGACTTTCCGCCGTCATGTCCGCCTCCCCTCGTCACCCGTCGTCATCCGGCCGACCGCTCTCGGAGCGGACGATGGCCATGGCGAGCGTCGTGCTGGCGGTCTATCTCGTGGGGCTCGGGCTCACGCTCGCCGGCAACTCCGTGAGCGGTTCGTCGACGCTCGTGACGACGATCAAGCAGCGGCTGTTCGCACCCTGGATGGGGCCGGCGTGGCTCGACCTGGGGTTTGACCATCCGCTCACCTACGGGATGCCGGAAGATGCCGATCATGGGTTGGAGGTGCGTCGCTTCGAGCTGCAGGGCGACCCGCTCCGCCTGCCCGGGGAGCGCACGGGTGAGAGGGCGGCCCGCTGGCGACGGCTGGCCCGCCGGATCGCGTCGGCGGCGAGCGAGGAGACCGCCGTCCCCCTGGCCGCCGGTGTCGGCCAGGGAGCCTTCGAGGCCATGAGCGAAGCCGACGTCTCCGTGCGGGCGGTGCGGTGGCCGCTCGAGGAACGTGCGGCACCCCCGCAGGCCCCGCGGCCGGTCAAACCCTACGAGGCCCGCGTGCGACTGATCGACGGCGAGATCCAGCTCATCGAGCTCGGCGGCGCGGCGAAGCGAGGCGAACTGGCTCCGGTGCTCCGCGACCAGCCCGCGGGCGGCGCCGCCGCCGATCAGGAGACCACGCCGTGAGCGGATCGCTCCCGTCACCGCGCGTCGCCGATCATGGCCCGGCCGGCCTCGCGGCGGTGGGCGACGCCTGGCTGGCGTTTTGGTTCACGCCGGCCGATCCCCGCCCGCTGGCGGCGGTCCGCATGCTCACCGGGCTGCTGGGGCTCGCGCTGGCCGGGAGCTATGCGGCCGACCTCGAGGCATGGTTCGGGCCCGGGGGCATGATTCCTCCCTCGGCCTCCGGGCGGGCGACTCCGACGGTTTCGCTGTTCGCCGCGGCCACCTCATCGCTCGCCTTGAACACGCTGTTCGGCGTGCTCGTCGCCGCGCTGGTGGCGGTGACGTTCGGCCTCGCCAGCCGGCTCGCCTGCCTCGTGGCGGCCGTGCTCTGGGCGGCGCTGCTCAATCGTGGTCCCGTGCTCGCTGGGCCGGCTGACGACTGCCTGGCGGTGCTGCTGTGGTGCCTCG
>JBILOA010000233.1:0-4235 GCA_044374735.1 Pirellulales bacterium
GGCGGGCGGTGTTTCCCCGGGACGTGCCGCTCGTGCCGGTCGGCGGCGTGACTCCCGAAACCATGGCTGCGTTTGTAGCCGCGGGCGCCAGTGGCTTTGGCCTCGGCTCGGCGCTCTACAAGCCCGGCAACTCTGCCGCCGACGTGCGTCGGGCCGCCGCCGCTTTCGTCCTGTCCTGGCGCAAGGAGGGCACTGCATGAAGATCACGAAACTCACGACCTATATCGTGCCGCCGCGGTGGTGCTTTCTCAAGGTCGAGACCGACGAGGGCATCGTCGGCTGGGGCGAGCCGGTCGTCGAGGGCCGGGCCCACACGGTGGCCGCGGCCGTGGCCGAGCTTGCCGACTATGTCGTGGGCAAGGATCCGCGGCAGGTGGAAGACCACTGGACGGTGCTCTACCGCGGCGGCTTCTACCGGGGTGGCTCGGTGCACATGAGCGCCCTGGCCGGCATCGACCAGGCGCTCTGGGACATCAAGGGCAAGGCCCTCGGCGTGCCCGTGTATGAACTGCTCGGCGGGAAGGTCCGCGATCGGATTCGCGTCTATTCCTGGATCGGCGGCGACCGCCCCGGCGAGACGGCCACCCAGGCCCGGGAGCGGGCCGCCCGCGGGTTCACGGCGATCAAGATGAACGCCAGCGAAGAGCTGCAATATGTGGATACCTTCGACAAGGTGGACCGGGTGCTCGGCAACGTGGCGGCGGTCCGCGAGGCCGTCGGACCGCACTTTGGGATCGGCGTTGATTTCCACGGCCGCGTGCACAAGCCGATGGCGAAGGTGCTGTTCAAGGAACTCGAGCCCTACCGGCTGATGTTCATCGAGGAGCCGGTGCTCAGCGAGCATGCGGAGTGCCTCCGCGAGTTTGCCACGCTGGCGAATATCCCGATCGCGCTCGGCGAACGGCTCTTCTCGCGCTGGGACTTCAAGAAGATCCTGGAGGGGGGCTACGTCGACATCATCCAGCCCGACCCCTCGCATGCCGGCGGCATCACCGAGACGCGGAAGATCGCCCACATGGCCGAGGCCTACGACGTGGCCCTCGCCCTCCATTGCCCGCTCGGGCCGATCGCGCTGGCCGTCAATCTTCAGCTCGATGCCGGCTGCTACAACGCCTTCATCCAGGAGCAGAGCCTTGGCATCCACTACAACCAGGGCAACGACCTGCTCGACTACATCAAGAACCCGGAGGTCTTCGACTACGCGGACGGCTACGTGAAGATTCCCGACGGTCCGGGGCTCGGCATCGAGGTCAACGAGGACTACGTCATCGAGCAGGCGGCCGTGGGCCATCGCTGGCGGAACCCCGTGTGGCGGCACGCCGACGGGAGCTTCGCCGAATGGTGAGCGATGGGCATCGCGAGCGGCCCGGGCGGCCGACGCGGGGGCGATACCTGATCGCGGTGCTGCTCTTCGTGTCGGTGGTGATCAACTACCTCGACCGGGCCAACCTCTCCGTCGCCGCGCCGCAGCTGGCCAAAGACCTCGGCTTCGACGACGCCCAGAAGGGCTACATCCTCGCCGCCTTCGGCTGGACCTACGCCGCCCTGCAGGTGCCTGGCGGCTGGCTCGTCGACAAGATCCCGCCCCGGATTCTCTACCCCGTCGCGATCGCCCTCTGGTCGCTCGCCACGATCGGGCTGGGCTTCGTGGGAAGCGTGGCGGGGCTGATCGGCCTCCGGCTGCTCGTCGGCGGGCTCGAAGCGCCGTCATACCCGATCAACAGCCGCGTCGTGACGACCTGGTTTCCAGAGCGGGAGCGGGCCACGGCTGTCGGCTTCTACACCTCCGGCCAGTTCGTCGGCCTGGCCTTCCTCTCGCCGGTGCTCTACGCCCTGCAGCAGGCCTTCGGCTGGCAGATGGTGTTTTTCGTGACGGGCGGCGTGGGCGTGATCTGGGCGGCGGTCTGGTATGCGGTCTACCGAGAGCCGCAGGACTTCCGGGCCGCGAACGCCGCCGAGGTCGCCCTGATTCGCGAGGGAGGCGGGTGTGTCGACCTCGCCACCACGAACCAGGCCCGGGCCGCCTTTCAGTGGAACGATCTGGCGACGGTGCTCGTGCACCGCAAACTCTGGGGGCTCTACCTCGGCCAGTTCTGCCTCACGAGCACGCTCTGGTTTTTCCTGACCTGGTTCCCGACGTATCTCGTCGACTTTCGCGGCCTGGATTTCATCAAGGCGGGCATGCTCGGGTCGGTGCCGTTCCTGGCCGCGTTCGCCGGCGTGAACTGCTCGGGGATTCTCTCCGACCGGCTGCTCCGCGCCGGCTGGTCGCTGGGCTTCTCCCGCAAGCTGCCGATCATCACGGGCCTGCTCATCTCGGCGAGCATCGTGGGAGCCAATTACGTCGAGAGCCCGGCGCTCGTGATCGCCTTCCTGTCGCTCGCCTTCTTCGGCAACGGCCTGGCGTCGATCACCTGGTCGCTCGTATCGGCGATCGCCCCGGAGCGGCTGATCGGGCTGACCGGCGGGATGTTCAACTTCGTGGGCAATCTGGCCAGCGTGGGCGTGCCGATCGTGATCGGCTACCTCGTCAAGGGCGGCGACTTCGCGCCGGCGATCACCTTCATCGCCCTGACGGCGATGGCCGGGGCGGTCTGCTACGGCCTGGTGGTGGGCAAGGTGGAACGCATCACCATCGAGGCCGGGGCAAAACCACCCTGCTTCTAGTCGCCCGCGATCGCGAGCGTGGCGGCATCGACCACGATGCTTCCGGTCGGCAGGCCCGAGGCGTTGAGGAGCACCTGCCACATGACGGCCATGGTTCCAGCCGGGGCCTCGGCCGCGATCCGCCCTTCCACGAACTGGTCGACCGCGGATCCCGCCCGGAGGAAGTGCCGTTCGGCCTGCCCCAACTCGCGGCCCTCGGCCGTGGTGAACACCAGTTTGAGAATCACCCGCTGGGTGCCGGAGAGCGGGTCGCTCGCCGGCTGCAGCGCCTGCACGGAGGCCAGGACGGTGCAGCCGCCGATGTCGCCGGTCGAGACACGCTGCGCCACGAGCGGCCAGTAGCGGCTGCCCAAGGACGCGATGCGGACCGCATGCCGGCCGTCGGCCGTCGGCCTGGAGACCTGCGCCCCGTGGGAGGCGGAGCCGACCCACGAGCCCAGGCGAAACCGGCCCGCCTCCCGCGTCGGATCGGCCGCGGACCCGGCGGAGGCATCGCCCTCGAAGGAGCCGTCGGCAAGCAGGTTCTGCCCTTCTGTCAGGCCGCGGGCTTCGAACGATTCGAAACCGGCGGTCTCGGCCGCCGCCTGCAGAAAGCCCTCGTCGGCCGTCGCCTCGCCGGCCAGATCGACCGACATCGCCTCTCCGGCCTCCATCAGCTTCGACACGGACTGGTTCGCGCCGGCGGTATCGAGCCGCACCTGCCCCTCGAGCACGGCCACCCGTGTCCGGCGACCAGGCTCCACGTTCACGGCGAACTCCGTGCCCAGGTCGACGATCGTGCCCGACGGCGTTTCCACGTGCAGCTCCGTCCCCGGCTCAGGGCAGCGGCAGCGGGCCGAACCCTCGAGCACTCTCAAGCCGTCGGCCGCGATCGGCTCGAAGGTCGCCGGGCCCTCGATGATCGCGGTGCCGCCCGAGGCGAACCGGAGCTCGAGGCGGCCGGAGACGAGTTCCAGCGGGCCGCGCGGCAGGGAACCATGGCGGAGGGCGATTTCCACATTCGGATCGGCCCAGGCACAACCCACCGCGGCCGTCATTTCCGCAAACGGCTTGACGGGCTCCACGGGCTGTCGGGCGAGGAACCATCCAGCGGCCGCTCCCCCGAGCGCCACCACCACGAGGATGCCTGCGGCGCGGCTGGCCCAGCCTCCCGGGCCCTCGGTTCCGTCGGCCGGGCCATGCGGGCCGGGCCCATCGCCCGGCCTCGATCCATAATCCCGTTCCAGCCGCAAAACGGAACGGAGCTGGTAATGGAAGACCGCGCGGCGGGCCAGATCGGCGGCGATCTCCCCGTCTGACGAGACCATCTGCCCGAGTTCCACGCTCTCCGCGTGGTCGAGCAGTCCGTCGAAGTGACGGTCGGCAAGCCACTCGTAGCGGTCGCGGCCGGCGGCCGGCTGGTTGTGGGGAACCGGTGCCGTCATGGGCCCCCTCCTGCGGCCGAGAGCCGCTTCTTCACGCACCGGGCGACCGCCTCGCGGCCGCGGTGGAGCATCACCCAGACGGCGTTGCTCGTCATCTCGAGCGCCTGGCCGATCGCCGCGGGCTTCAGCCCGTCGATATACCGC
>JBILOA010000234.1:0-4227 GCA_044374735.1 Pirellulales bacterium
GCCTTCGCGTCGGGGAGCGTCTCGATGGCCGCGGCCGCGTCGGGCGTGAACACGCCGTCACCCAGCGGCGGCTGCCAGCCCTGGCCCCGGCCCGTCCAGTGCCGGCCGGCGTCGATGAACGCGCCCCGCCAGACGAGCGCCAGCCGGAGGGCCTCGGCGTCCCAGGCGAGATGCACCCCCTCGGGATAGCCGACGCCGATCGCCCGCGGCCCGGCGTTCTCGATGAAGTTGCGGTAGATGATCGGCCGGTCGGCGGGCACCAGTTCGATCAGGTTCTGTCCCACGCCGACCGGTGGCCGGGGCTTGGGCGAGGCCACGTAGCGCCACACGGCCTCGATCTGCCCGGCGGCGGTGCCGTCGAGGATGTCGGGATAGAAGGTCTTGCCGTCTGGCCAGGCCGCGGGCATGCGGGTGCCCGGTCGAAACGCCTGCGGATTGGCCACGTAGGCCAAAAACCACTCGTGCCGCAGCCGCACGGGCATCCGCGTCAGGTCGATGAGGCCGAGGCTCTGCCCCTTGTCGCCGGCGAACGAGTGGCACTTGATGCAGCCCAGCGCCTTCGAGCCCACGAGGTGGCGGCCCTGATCCACGATCTCCCGCTCGTCGTGACCGGCGAGCGGCGGCACGGGGCAGGTGACGGCAGGGTCGGCGGCGAGTGCCACGGCCAACGGTTCGGCGATCGCCGCGGTCCACTTGGGCATCCGGGTCGGCATCGTGGCCGTGCGGTCGCGGCCCCCGGCGAGGAGCACCTCGCGGAGAAACTCCGGCCGGAGCTTGCCCCCTGCGTCGGTGAGCGTCGGCGGGCGACGCCCTTCGTCGCCGAGTTCGGCCTGCGTGGCGGCGAACAGCGCGTCGCGCGCCGCCTCGACGCGCACCGGTTCGCCGTCGTCGTCCGTGGTGGCGACGGCCGGCAACACGCCCCCCTTGCCGGCGCGGTCGTGACAGGCGTAGCAGTTGCTCGCGGTGAAGGAGCGGTCGATCGCCCGCTCGCGCTCGGGAGCCGCCGCAGCCGCGGGCGACCGGATCCACCGGAGCGCCGCCGTCAGGCTCGCCCGCTGGCTGGCGTCGAGACCGTAGGCCGCCGCGGCCGCCGGGGGCCTTTCGGCCAGGCAGCCGGCGTCGAGCGCCGCCAGGTCGGCGAGCGGCTTCGCCGGCTTCGCACCGGTGGCGGCCGATGCGGGACCACGGACCTCGTCGCCGAGCCGATGGCAGTTGACGCAGCCCACGGCGGCGAACGCCGCCCGCCCCTCGGCGACCAGTGCCGCGTCGAGCGTGAAGGCCGGCGTCGAAGACGCCGCATCATCGGCCGTCACGGCCGGCTTGCCGGCGGCCGTGGGCGTCACGTAGGCGAGCACCGACGTCCGCGGCCCACCGGGGGGCACGACGTCGATCGCCAGCGACTCCTCTCCATGGGCCTCGAAGAAGGAGACGCGGATCGGATGGACGCCCGCCGTGAGTTCGACCGACCCGTGCGCCTCGCCGTGGCCGTGAATGCCGTCATGGTCGACGACGGTCGCATCACCGATGACGAGGCGGCTGCCGTCGTCGCTCCCGAGATGGAACGCGTATCGCCCCGCGCGGGTCGCGTGGAAGAAGCCCGTCAGTTCCACGACGATCTCCTCGCGGGCGCCGGCCAGCGCGAACACGTCGAGGCCCGTCACGGGCCCCGACTTCGCGGGCGGGCCGAGCGTGGCGGGGTCGGGCAGGCGGTCGACGAGTTTTCGCCAGGCCCGCCCGTCGAAGGCGACGACCTTGTCGTAGCGGCCGGTCGCGCCGGCGAGCGGTCCCACAAGCGCCGCCACCACGTGCCGCCGCTCGTCGTCGGAAAGCGGCAGGGCCGGCATCCGGCCGGCGGGGCGGATCACGGTGGGATCCTTGAGGAACGCGTCGAGTTCCGCGGGCGACCACTTCTTGGCGAGGTCGCCGAGCGGCCGGTGGTCGGCGAGCGGTGCGACGCCTTCCCGTCGCGAACCATGGCAGGCCGCGCAGCCGTTCCTCTCGTAGACGGCGGCACCGGCGTCGACCTTCCCCTTTTCCGATCCCGGAAAGGGACCGGCGACGAACGACCCGGTGGAGGCCAGGAACTGGGCCAGCGCCGTGGCGGTACGGCCGCGGCGGTCGGCGGGGAGGCCGGCGAGCAGATGCGGCATGGTCGTGCCAGGATGCACGCCCTGCGGATCCGCCAGGTAGGCGGAGAGCCAGGCGGGATCGAGCCGGCGACCGACGGTGTCGAGCACGGGACCCTGCTTGGCCGCGAGGTGGCTGAGCGCCGGGCCGGCCGCGGCGTGGCAGTTCACGCACCCGAGTTCCCCGAGCAGGAGGAGCCCCGCCTCGACGCGGGCGGCATCGTCGGTCGCGTGCCGGCCGAACCGCTCGTAGCCGGCCACGATCGGCGCGGCCTGCAAGCCGCTGGATGAAATCGCTGCGGCGATCAGGAGAACGACGAGCACACTGCGACGCATGCCTGGGCTTCCGGGGCCACGGGGAACCGCGGCCGTATGCTACCCTCCTTCACCGGCGGCTGCGACGGCCCACGCTGCCACCATCGTTCGGGGTACCTTCCGTGCTGCGACCGGCCTGGAAACTGCTGTGCGTGATCGCCGCGACCGTGGGGGTCGCCAGGGCCGAGCCGCCCCCCAACGTGCTCTTCATCCTCTGCGACGACCTGCGGCCCGACGCCCTGGGCTGCTACGGTTCGGCCCACGTGAAGACGCCGCGGATCGACGCGCTCGCCGCCGACGGCGTGCGGTTCGCCAACGCCTTCTGCACCACGTCGCTCTGCTCGCCGAGCCGGGCGAGCATCCTGACCGGCCGCTACGCCCACGCCCACGGCGTCCGCAACAACTTCACGGAACTGCCCCCCGCCCTGCCCCACTGGCCGGCCCGGCTCAAGCAGCAGGGCTACGCCACGGCCTACGTCGGCAAGTGGCACATGGGGGAAGACAACGACGCGCCCCGGCCGGGCTTCGACTGGTTCGTGAGCCACAAGGGTCAGGGCAAATACTTCGACACCGAGTGGAACATCGACGGCGAGCGGCGCGAGGTGGTGCCCGGCTATTACACGACCGTGGTCACCGACTTCTGCCTCGACTGGCTCAAGCGTCAGCCGGCCGGCAAACCCTGGGCCCTCTGCCTCGGCCACAAGGCGCCCCACTCCTTCTACTTCCCCGAGCCCAAGCATGCCCACGCCTTCGACGGCGTGCGCGTGCGGTATCCGGGGAGTGCCTTCCAGCTCGACGGGAAGCCCGACTGGATCAAGCAGCGGCTCACCACCTGGCACGGCATCTACGGCCCGCTGTTCGAGTGGCGAAAGAAGTTCCCCGACACCAGCCCCGAGGCGGTCGCCGACTTCGAGAACATGGTGCACGCCTACTGGGGCACGATCCTCTCGGTGGACGAGAGCACCGGGCGGCTCGTGGATCACCTGCGGGAGACGGGCCAGTTCGACAACACGCTGATCGTCTTCATGGGCGACAACGGCCTACTCGAGGGCGAACATGGCATGGTCGACAAGCGGACGATGCACGAGCCGAGCATCCGCGTGCCGCTCGTCGCCCGCGGGCCGGGCCTGCCCGAGGGCAAGGTCGTGACCGGCCAGGTGCTGACGGAAGACGTCGCCCCGAGCATCCTCGACCTCTGCGGTGCGGCCGCGATCGAGGGCAGCGACGGCCGCTCCTGGCGAAAGCTGGCCACTGGCGGCGATCCCGACTGGCGCACGGAGTGGCTCTACGAATACGACTACGAGAAGCAGTTTCCCTACACGCCCAACATCCGCGGCCTCCGCACCGACCGCTGGAAGTTCGTCCGCTATCCGCACGGCGACGGCACCCCCGACCGCCACCTGCCGGAGCTGTACGACCTGGCAAGCGATCCGGGTGAACTCGTGAATCTCGCGACCGACCCGGCCCACGCCGCCACGCGGGCCGACCTCGAGAGGCGGCTCGCCGCGCTGCTCGAACGCCACGGCCTCGGGCCCGGCCGCGACACCATGCCGCTCGACGAGGGCATCAAGACGGCGCTCCCCGACGCGAAGATCCGGTAAACCCCGCAGCCTTGCGTGGGGGCACGCCCGACCGCCGACTACTCGGCGGCCAGGGTCATCTCGAACCGCGGCACGCCGTTCATCGGCGCATCGTCGGCGATTCGCGTGTCGCGGATCGTGCACGCCTGCAACAAGCCCCGCCCATCGATCGCGAGCGACCGTACTTCGTGCGGGGCGAGCGGCTT
>JBILOA010000235.1:0-4221 GCA_044374735.1 Pirellulales bacterium
GAACCGCTGCATCGCCGCCGGCGAGCGCCGACTCGGCCGCATCACCTTCACGGCCACGGTGCGGGCCGGCGACCGCTGCCGGGCCTCGTACACCCGCCCCATGCCCCCTTGGGCGATCAGCCGCACGATCGCCACGTCGCCGAGGTCGCGGCCCTCGAGCGGATCGGGGCCGACGGGTTCGACGGGGGACACTTCCGCGAGGCCGAAGTCGGTCGAGCGGCGGGAGAACGCGTCGGCGGTCGGCAGCGTGTCGCGACTGGCCGGCTGCCCCCCGGCTGCTTCGGCCGCCGGCCGGGCGCCGTCGGGTTGGGGCGGGGAAACGTCGGCGGCCATGGGTTGGACCCGAGATGCCCGGGAACGCCGGCCGCTACGCCAGGCCGTGCCGCAGCGCCCAGACGGCGGCCTGCGTCCGGTCGCCCAGGCCGAGCTTGCGGAGCATGTTTTGCACGTGCTCCTTGACGGTCTCGATGCTGATCTCGAGCGAGTCGGCGATCTCCTGGTTGGACAGGCCCATCGCGACCAGCCGCAGCACCTGGGTCTCCCGCGGCGTGAGCGGCACGCCGGCCACCGGCTGCTTGTCGCGGCGGGTCATCTGGCCGGCCACGCGCCGGAGTTCGCCGGAGCGGGTCGCATGCTCGCCAGCGGCCGCGGAGGTCACGGCGGCGATCAGATCGGCCCGCGAGATCGTCTTGAGCAGGTAGTCGTGGGCCCCGGCCGCCACCGCGCGGGCCACGTAGGTCGGGTTGTCGAAGGCCGAGAGCATCACGACCTTGGCCGTGGGCGCGGCCGCCCGAATCCGCTTGACCACGTCGAGGCCGTCCGCGTCTCCGAACCGTACGTCCAGCAGGACGACGTCGGGCTTGAGCTTGCGGGCCTGCCGCACCGCGTCGTCTTCGGTCGCCGCCTCTCCGCAGATTTTCACGGCCGAGTCGGCAAACAGGCTCGTCAGACCTTTACGGACAACTTCATGGTCGTCGGCGATGAGGACGCTGGTGGCTGCCATGGCGGGAGTAGCCTGCCCACGCGCGGGGATGGTTGTCAACTACCCCATGGTGATCCCCCCGGTTGTGGGAACCTCGCCGGCGCCGCGTCGTGCACGCCCTTGAGGAAGCGAGCCCCGTGAGGCTGGGAACGTCGGAGGGTGGATCACCCCCGTGCCGCGTGCTCGAGCCAGCGCTCGATCCAGGGTGCTTGCCAGGGGTTCCATGTGGGGAACGCGACCGAGACCACCGACAGGCCGAGCAGCGTCAGCCCGAGCAGGCGTCCGGGGCGACTGCGGCCCAGCACGTCGGCGGCGGGCACGGCAGCCAGCGCCCACAGTGGGGCGAGCCAGAAGGCCCAACGGAAGCCGCTGGACATCCCGCCGTAGTTGCGGTCGACGAGCGGCCTGGCGAGGTAGAAGCCGATCACGACGACCGAGACCAGGGCGATGGCCCGCGCGAGATCCGCCTCGCCCCGGCCATGACGGCGTCGCGCCGCGAGCAGCGCCAGCCCCGGGATCGCCAGCAGCCATGCGGGCGTGAGCGAGAAGATGCCGTGGTGGCCGACCAGCACGTGCCAGGCATACGCGGCGCGTGAGGGCTCGCCGCGATCCACGCCCTGGGGAGCCCGCCAGTAGCTCGTGAGCAGTTTGCCGTTGGGCAGCCGGACCGAGTAGTCGTACCAGTTGGCCGGGTTCCAGGAGCCGACGACCATGCCCGCCGCGCCCGCCGCCGGGATTGCCGCGTCGCCGCCGGTCGGCCCGCCGGCGGATCGCTGGGCATACGCGGGCGCGATGGTGCCGTGTGCCACCCAGTTGGAACCCACGGCCACCATCGCCACCGCCGCCACGGCCGGTGCGGTCCAGGCGAGCGTGCGCCGAAGATCGCAGCGAAGCAGGATGGCGACCACGGCCGCGAGCCAGGCCAGCGCCGGCAACTCGAAGGCGGCGGCCAGCGCCGCGGTCAGCCCGGCGGCCGCGAACGGCAGCGGGCCCGTGGCTCCCTGGCAGCGGATCCGATGCACGCACCAGGCCGAGGCGGCTGTGCAGGCCGCCGCGGGCAGGTGGTTCGTGAGCACCACCGCGAAGGTCGACAGGAGCGTGCCGCAGGTGACCACCGCAGCCCCCCAGAGCCGTCCCCAG
Organism: Pirellulales bacterium; assembly: GCA_044374735.1. Taxonomy (GTDB): domain Bacteria; phylum Planctomycetota; class Planctomycetia; order Pirellulales; family UBA1268; genus QWPN01. The sequence continues at coordinate 2,123 of JBILOA010000235.1, forward strand.
TCGGACGTGCCGATCGCCTCCACCAGCCGGAGCGTGAAGGCGAGAAAGACGGCGAAGGGGAGGAGCGAACAGATCACGAGCAGTAGGCGGCCCAGCTCGAACGGGTGATCGCCGAGCGTCCAGCCGGTGAACTTCGTGAGCAGCCAGTACGGGCCTGCGCACAGCACCGCCAGCAGCGGCGGCTTGCTCGAATAGAGGTGGAGCGTGCCGGCGTGGTCCGGATGCACGACCGCGTCGATCGTGTCCCAACCGGGCTCGACTACGATGTCTTCGATGGCGAACGTGCCCCGCTCCACCAGCGCCCGGACGGTCGTCCAGCGGCTGCGGTCGTTGCCCGAGAGGAAGGGCCGCACGAGCCGTTTGGCCCGGATGAACCGCTCCCGCTCGGCGGCGGCATCGAGCCCGGGGTCGGCGGCGAGTTTGGCGGCCACGTGCTCGTCGGCCAGCCGCTTTTCGAGGGCGAGCCGATCGACGCTCGCGACGGCGCCGATCCGGCCCAGCAGGCCACCGAGCGCGACGGCCGCCAGGATCGCGTACACGCCGTGTCGCAGGCGGCCGCGTGAAGCGTCGTCGAGAACGTCGCCGGCCCCCGCCCCGTCGCCCAGGAGCGCCGTCACCCGGCCGAGGTCGGCGAGGCCGCGGATGAATCGGCCGGCGCCATACTTCGACTGGCCGCGGACCCGGGGGCGGTGCCGCACGGGGGTCTCCACGACCCGGTGGCCCGCGCGGGCCACGAGTACCGGGATGAAGCGGTGCATGTCGAGGCCGAGGGTGAGGCGCCGGGCCACGTCGCCGCGGAACACCTTGAGGCCGCAGTTGTGGTCATGCAGTCGCAGGCCGGTCACCCAGCCCACGATCAGGTTGAAGACCCGCGATGGAAACGTTTTGTGCCAGGGGTCGAGTCGCGGGGTCTTCCAGCCATTCACCAGGCCCACGCCGTCGGGGCCGTCGCCGAGCAGTCCGACCATCCGGGGCAGTTCCGCGGGATCGTCCTGCCCGTCGCCGTCGAGCATGGCCACGGCCCGCCCACGGGTGCGGGCGAATCCGGTCATCAGGGCCGCCGACTTGCCCTGGCCGGACTCGTGCCGGATCCCCTGGATGCGGCCGTCGGCCGCCGCCGCGGTGATTTCGGTCCACGATCCATCGGTCGAACCGTCATCGACGAGCACCGCCTCCCAGGCGAGGCCGGCCGCGTCCAGTCGCGTGCGGATCTCGTCGACCAGCGGCCCGATGTTGCCCGCCTCGTCGCGAACCGGCACGACGAGCGACAGGTCGGGCGGGTTCATCGGATGGCGGAAGCAGCGGGGGCAGGGGCGGGGTTGCGAAATTCCACATCGTCGCCGCCGGGCCGCAAGGATACCCCGGCCGGCCCACCTGCCGCCACGCCCGCCGTCGAAGCCCGCACGCTTCCAAGTAGACTTGTCGCATGTCCCCCGCGCTCCCCGACGTCCGGCCGGTGCCCCCGATGACGCGAATGGTGTCGTTCGCGGTGCTCCTGGGCCTCGTGGTGCTGTTCGGGCTGCTCAGCCTGCGGGTGATGGCGAGCTTTCTCCTGCCGCTTCTGCTGGCGGCGATGCTCGTGGTGATCTTCGGTCCGCTGCACCGCTGGCTCCGCAGCCGGTTCGGACTGGCCGACTGGCTGGCGGCCGGAGTGACCACGCTGCTGGTGCTCGTGATCGTGCTCGCGCCGGTGGGCCTGCTCGTGGCGCGGGCCGGTGCCGACGCCGTGGCGATGGCCCGTCGCCCCGAGGGCGTGAAGCTCGACCCGGCCGTGCTCGCCGGGATCGTGACGGCGGTCAACGACGCGACCGGACTGCACCTGACGGCCGAAGGCGTGAACGCCTCGCTGCGGACCTTGGTCGAGGAGGGGCTCGGGCCGATCGCGGCCCGGGCGCCCGCGGTGATCGGCAAGCTGCTGCTCGGCCTGATCGTCACGATCGTGGGCTTCTTCTACTTTCTGGCCGACGGCCCGCGGATGCTGGCGGCGGTGATGCGGCTCGTGCCGCTCGACGTCCGCTACCAGTGGCAACTGCTCGCGGAGTTCGAGGAGGTGAGCCGGGCGGTCGTCAGCGCCACGCTGCTGGCGGCGGTGGTGCAGG
>JBILOA010000236.1:0-4207 GCA_044374735.1 Pirellulales bacterium
TTGGGGATGTACTGCTGTTCCAGCCGGGTCCAGCCCAGCGTCACGACCGTGCCGTCGGACTTGAGCGCGACCGAGTGCTCGCTGCCGGCGTCAATGGCCACGACGCCGGAGAGACCGGCGGGGATCCGGGTCGTGCCGTAGTTGGACGAGTCGCCCCAGGCCACGAGCGTGCCGTCGGCCTTGAGCGCCATGGAAAAGTTTCCACCGGCCGCGATGGCCACGACATTGCCGAGACCGATGGGGACGTTCGCCTGCCTGGAGCCTGTATTGCCCCAGGCGACGACCGTGCCGTCGGACTTGAGGGCGAGGCTGTGCACGGAGCCCGCGGAGATCGCCACGACGTTCGCCAGGCCCGCCGGCGGCGTGGCGTAGTCGTAGTAGTAGTTGTTTCCGAAATACAGCCCGCGGCCCCAGGCCACGACGGTCCCGTCGGCCTTCAGCGCCATGCTGTGCGAGTCGCCCGCGGAGATCGCCACGACGCCCGTCAGGCCGGCGGGAACGTTGCACTGGTAGAGGGCGTTGTCGCCCCAGGCCACGACCGTGCCGTCGGTGCGCAGCGCGAGGCTATGCGAGCCGCCGGCCGAGATCGCCACCACGTTCGTGAGTCCAGCCGGGACGGTGGACTGGCCGCCGCTATTCATGCCCCAGGCGACGACCGTGCCGTCGGACTTGAGCGCCAGCGTGTGGTAGCCGCCGGCCGACACGGCCACCACGTTCGTGAGCCCTGCTGGCACATCCGTCTGACCGGCGTTGTTCGTTCCGAAGGCCGACACGGTGCCGTTGGCGTTGAGTACGACCGAGTGCAGCGTGCCGGCTGAGACGAACGGCGAGTTCGAGGCCGTGGCGTAGTGCTGCAGCGAAGCCTGGAACGGTTTCGGAGTTGCGCTGTACGTGAGGCTTGTTGGGGCCTCCAGACGGATGGCCGCTCCATACTCCCGGTTGGCAAGGCCGTAGAGGCTGAACGAGCCACCGGGAACGGAGAGGGCGACGGTCACCGAGCCCGAGGCGTCGGCGAGATACTCGTAGTCGACCCGCGCGCCGTTGTCGTTGCCGAGGGCATTCTGATCGATGGTGATCTGCCCCATCGCGGAGGAGAGCGTCGCCAGTCGCTCGCCCGTGCCCCTGCCCACCGTGTAGAGCGACAGCACGTAGCGGCCGCCGGGCAGCAGGCCGCGGAGCGTGACCGTCGCCGACGTCGCCGACGTCGCGATCGCGTCGTTGGCGAGGCTGCGGGTCGCGTCGGCGAGGTTGTTGGCGTCGTTCGTGACCACGCTCCCGAAGCCCGTCGTGGCGAGGCTGCCCGAGACCGTGGGATTGCCGCCGGCGACACCGGTGAAGGTCACACCGCTCACGGCGAAACTTCCCGCCGCCCCGAAGCTCGCGGCATGCGTGTAGCGGTAGAGGGGGGAGATGCCGCTGGAGGCCGCGTCCGTCCAGGGCAGCACACGCCAGCGATCCCCGTCGACGCGAACCTCGATGGCCGTCGCCGAGGCGAACTGGCCGTCCCAGGCCTTGACGGTGAACGCGTTCCGCAGGCCCGACGAACCGGCCACCGGGTTCCAGCGGAGCTTTCCGCCCGCCGACACGAGCGTGGTGCCGGGCACGACTGCCGCCCAGGCCGAGCCTGTCCATTGCTCGAGCGTTCCGCTGGAGACGGCCTCGATCCGGAACGCGATCGCGTCACCATCCACGTCGGCCGCGTTTGCGGCGGAGGCGAGCGACGTGTAGGCGATCTCGAATGGGTCGCTGCCGGTCGCGCCGGAGATGATGGCGATGCTCGTCAGTGAGGGGGCGTCGTTCCCCGGGGTGACGGTGACCACGGCCTGCACGGGCGTGGCCGACTCCAGGTCGCCGTTGTCGCGGGCCACGGCCGTGAAGGCCGACTGGGGGCCGTTCGCGTCGGCGTTGGGCGTCCAGTAGGCGTTCAGACTCGAGGTGACTGTCGCATTCGTGCTCGCATTCCAGACCGTCGCCGTGGACTCGCTCATGCCGATTCGCAGCGAGCCCGTCGTCACCGCCTTGATGACGAACGCGTTCACCGTGCTATCGATGTCGGCTTCGTTGCCCGCGGCCGCGAGGGCGGCAAAGGAGATCGGGATCGCCGAATCCTCGTTGCCGGTGGCCACGGGACCTGAGAACTGCGTGAAGGTCGGCGGATCGTTGACCGGAGCCAAGGTGACCCGCACGGTCTTCGTGGCGGCCGAGAGCAGCGCACCGTCGGACGCCCTGACCGTGAATGCGTCGCGCGTGCCGTTGACGGTGGGCGGCGGCGTCCAGACAAGGCTTTCATTCGGGGCGATCATGGTCGCACCGGCCGTGACCGGGCTGCCATTTTTCTTCAGCGTGCCCCCGAGCACCGATTCGATGCGGAAGGAGATCGGGTCATTGTTCGGATCGCGTTCGTCGAGCGCCTCCGCGAGCGCCGCATACGTGAGGGTGAAGTCCCGGCCTTCCGTGGCGCCCGACACGACGGCCGCAGTCGTGGCGGCGAACGTCGGCGCCTGGTTCGTGACGGTGACGACGATGGGGTGAGTCGCGGTGCCGAAGCCGTTGAAGGCCTGCAGGACCACGTTGTAGCTGCCCGTGGTGCCGCTCTCCGGAATGCCGAGAATCACGCCGCGGGAGTCGATCGACACGCCCCGGGGCAGGTTGGAGGCCGAATACCTGATCGTGGGCGTGCCGAAGGCGTTGCTGACCACGTACATCGTCTGGCCGACGGGCGCCGTGACGGTGGACGCCATGCCGAGGTAGTAGGGGGCCTCGATCGAAATGATCTTCGGATCGGGATCAGTCGAGGTCGTGGGGAAACCATCCCGCGCACTCACGGAGATTTCGTTCCTGCCGACATGCAGCGGAAACCGCTGCGTGATGGTCAGACCGTTACCGGCCGTCACGTACTTCTCGGCGACCTTGTCGCCGTCGTGGTACATGTAGATCCAGCCGTTGTTCGACCGGTAGCCACCCGCGTAATAGAACTGGCCGGACAGGTCGAAGGTCATCGTGACCGTCGCCGTGCCGTCCATGTTGTTGGTCCAGTTCGAGATCCGCGAGTTTCGTGTCTCGGCATTGAGCGTGAGGCCGGCCTGCTCGTAGGCGGCCGCGGCGGCGAGCAGGCCGCTGTCCACGGCTCCGACCCGGAACTCGAGCGTCTCGTCGCCGGCGGCGCCCGTCAGGTTGGTGCTGGCCGCGACGTCGGCCTGCGTGAGGCTGCCGAGCTGCTCGACGAAGAGCTGGCCGTCGAGGGTGCTCGCGACGGAGCAGCCGTAGAGCAGGATGTCGGCATCAGCGGAGAGCGACCGGCCCCAGCCGGCCACCTCGACCGCGCGGGCGGCGAGCGCGGCGGCGTCGATCACCTGATCGCCGAACCAGATCCGGCCGTCGCTGCCGTGGGAGATCAGGCGGAGCGTGTCGATGTCAGTCAGGCCCGCGAGGGCCGTCGTGATCTGGTCGATGGCGTCGCGGCTGCCGTCGATGGCAACGACGAGCGAACCGGCGAGTTCCTCCTGCGGGATGCTCGCCACGAGCGCGGAGTCGATGACCACCACGCCTTGGGTGGCGACGGGATCCTGAGCCGCGGCAAGGAGCTGGCGGGCTTCGAGCGACTCCAGATTCATGACGCCCGCTGGCCCGCGGCTTGAATTCCGGCGCCGGCGCGCGGAACGCCCGCTGGCCGGGCGAAGCCCGCCTTTTCTGGCACGCCTGCCGAATGGGTTGTGCATGCGGGCTTTCCGAATCGCATCCAAGGCAGCGGTGGTGAGGCGGCAGAGCGACCCTTGTTTGGAACGCCTCGCCACTGCCATCTTACGTTACATACGGGATATAAGTTTGCTTCGCCAGAAATCGGTTCCGAAAAACGCGATAAAATCGAATGAAACGGTCCGCGAGGCCCCTGGCCAGCCGCGACGGAGCGGCCCCGGCTCAACCCCTGCTGGCGGGGCGTTTTGCCGAGTTTCAGCGGCGAAACTGCCAAAACGGCCCGTCGATCCGCACGCAGAGCAGAAGCTCGCTCGCGCTGAACGCCGACGTGTAGTCGCCGGCGGGGCTGCCATCCCCCAAAAGGAGCGGCGTCGATGCGGTTCCGATATCGAAGAATCGGTAGCCCAGATCGAGCGTGACGTGCGGCCCGACGCGGTAGGTCACGCCGCCTCCCGCCTGCCAGGCAAATTCCGAGGCGGTGCTCGCCCCGGTGACGATCGCCAGCGAATCT
>JBILOA010000238.1:0-4180 GCA_044374735.1 Pirellulales bacterium
AGCGGCTGCCGCTGATCGGACCCGCGGCCCGGGCCGCGGAGGCGGCGAACTGGTGCCGGGCCGCGACGCTCGCCGCCGGCGCGGGCATGGACGTCGGCAGCCTGGTCGCGCTCGTGTCGCGGGCCGCGCCCGGGCTCGCCCAAGACCCCGATACGGTCACGGAACGGCTCCGGGGGGGCCGGTCGCTCGAGGAGGCGCTCGCGGCGGGGGGCGGGTTTCCGGGCGAGGTGCTCGACGCCGTGGGCATCGGGGAACAGACCGGCACCACGGCCGAGTCGCTCGGGCGGCTCGTGCCGGTGTTCGAGGAGCGGGCGCGCCGCGGGTTTGCGGCTGCCGCGCAGGGGCTCGGTTGGGCGGCCTGGGGGGTCGTGGCGGGGCTCGTCGTCCTGCTCGTGTTCCGCGTGATGGGGGTCTATGTCGGTATCATCGAGCAGGCGGGAAGGCCGCTGTGAATCGGTCCCCGCTGGCTTGGTGGAGCGGCCCGGCCGCCGTCGCCGAAACTGCTGACATGCCCACCCCATCACCCGTTGACCAGACTCCCCTCCCGACCGGCCGCGCCCGGGCGTGCCGGGCTGCGGCCGCGCTGATCGCGGTCGCGATCCCGATGGCGGCGGGCATCCCGTCGACCCGGGCCGAAGACGCGGCCCCCACCCAGGCCGAGCGGATGGCCGCCCTGGGGCTGCTGCGCTACCGCGGAGATTGGCGTACGCCGCAAGAGGTGGAACTCATCGAGCGGAACGAGGCGGCCACGACCGCCGCCAAGGAATGGAACGGCAAGCTCGCGCGGCTGCGGCGGCGGCTCGAGCAGCCCGCCGCCGCCGATCAGGCGGCCGAGGAGATTCGCGAGATCTCCGATCCCTTGGCGGTGGCCGCGGTGGCGGCGGCCCTCGCCTCCGAGCCGGTGTTCGCCGTCCGGCGGGCCTACCTCGAGGCCCTCTCGCACATCCGCACGCCCGACGCCGTCGCCACGCTGATCGGCGCCGCCCGCGACCATCCCGACCGCGAGACCCGGTTCGCGGCGGTGGAACGGCTGCTGGTGATCGGCCCGCATCAGGCGTTGTCGCCGCTGGTCGCCGGGCTCACGAGCGCCGACAACGCCCAGGTCAACCGCTCGGCCGAGGCGCTCGGGCGGCTCGGGGTCGTCGACGCCATCGAACCGCTGATTGCCGCGCTCGAGACGAAGCACATGACGGTGACCGGCGCCGGACAACCGGCCGGCTCCACGAGCGCCACCTTCACCCCGGCCGGGGGCGGGCTCTCGATGGGGGGCGGCCCGAAGCCGAAGCTGGTGGGCGTGCGCAACGACCGCGTGCTCGAGGCGCTCGTCGCGCTCACCGGACAGAACTTCGAATGGGATGCCGCCGGGTGGCGGGCCTGGCTGGCCAACGAACGAGCCTTGCCTCCCGAGTTCGATCCGCGCCGCAGTTGAGGATGACCCGCGATGGAGCACCCCGGATCATGATGGAAGCGTTGGCGGAAAACTGGCAGATGGCGGTCACCGCCGCCGTCGTGGTGGGAACGCTCGTGGGGCTGCTGTTCGTGCAGCGGGGCCCCGACATGATCATGTTCGGGGGCGTCGTGGTTCTGATGCTGGCCGGCATCCTCGGCCCCGCCGAGGCGCTCCAGGGCATGGCCAATGAGGGCATGATCGCGGTGGCCGCGCTGTTCATCGTGGCCGCCGGCGTGGAGCGGACCGGGGCGCTCGCCGTGATCGTCGAGCGGGTACTGGGGCGACCGCGGTCGCTGGTGGCCGCCCAGGCGCGCACCACGATCGGCCCCGGCATCGTGTCGGCGTTCATGAACAACACGCCGGTGGTCGCCCTGCTCGTGCCGGTGATCCGCGAGTGGGCCCGCAAGAACCGGCTCAGTGTCTCGAAGCTCTTGATGCCGATGAACTGCGCCGTCGTGCTCGGGGGGCTGTGCTCGCTGATCGGCACGAGCACCAATGTGGTGGTCGCCGGACTGGTGGACAAGCGGATCGCCGCCGGTCTCGACCGGCCCTGGGGCGTGCTCGACCTCACCTGGGCCGGGATTCCGGCGGCCTGGGGCGGGCTGCGGGAGTTCACCGGTCCGCTCGGGATGTTCGACATCACCTGGCTGGGCGTGCCCCTGTTCGTGGTGGGCATCGTGTATGGACTGACGGCCAGCCGGTTTCTGCTCAAGGATCGCCGTCCGGCGGTCAGCCGCAGCGACGATCCCCGCCAGTATTCGCTGGAGATGGTCGTCGAGCCTGGCGGTGGGTTGGTGGGCCGCACGATCGAGGCGGCCGGCCTGCGGCATCTCGACGGCCTGTTCCTCATGGAGATCGACCGCGGCGACAGCGTGATCGCAGCCGTCTCCCCCACCGAGCGGCTGCAGGCCGGCGATCGGCTGGTGTTCGTCGGGGTGATCGACTCCGTGGTGGAACTCCAGAAGGTTCGCGGCCTGCGGCCGGCCACCGACCAGGTCTTCAAGCTCGACGACCCGCGGAGCGAACGGCGACTCGTGGAGGCGGTCGTCTCCCCCACCTGCCCGCTGGTCGGCCGCACGATCCGGGAGGGCAACTTCCGCTCGACCTACGGCGCCGTGGTGATCGCGGTCGCCCGCGACGGCGAGCGGCTGCGGATGAAGATCGGCGACATCACGCTCGAGCCCGGCGACACGCTCCTGCTCGAGGCCGGCCCGGCCTTCCTCGAGCGGCAGCGGACCAGCCGCCACTTCTACCTGGTGAGCGAAGTGCAGGACGCCGCGGCGCCCCGGCACGACCAGGCCTGGATCGCCTGCACGATCCTGGCCGGCATGGTGATCGCGGCGGCGCTGGACCTCGTGCCGATGGTGGTCGCCGCCCTCGTGGCGGCCGGCTTGATGATGGTCACGCGGTGTCTCTCCTCGACCGAGGCCCGGCGGGCGATCGAGTGGGAGTCACTGCTCCTGATCGCCGGCAGTTTCGGGCTGGCCGAGGCGATGCAGAAGACGGGCCTGGCCGCGGTGGTCGCCGAGGCTTCCGTGGCCGCCGCCGGCAACAACCCGATCGTCGTCTTGGCGGCGATCTATTTCGTCACGATGGTGGCGACCGAACTCTTGAGCAACAACGCCGCGGCCGTCCTCAGCTTCCCGATCGCCTGGCAGACGGCGGAGCAACTCGGCGCGCATCCGCTGCCCTTCGTGATGGCGATCACGGTCGCGGCCAGCTGCGGCTTCGCCACGCCGATCGGCTACCAGACCAACCTCATGATCTATGGACCGGGCGGGTACAAGTTCACCGATTACGTGCGCTACGGCGGCCCGCTCAACCTGATCGTGATGGCGCTGACGATCGCCCTCGCCCCGCTCATCTGGCCCCTCTGACGCCCGTTTTTGCGTCGGGCCGGCGGAGGAGCGTACGCTACAGGGTTGGCACGAGCTTCCCCTGTCACGGGCGTCCCTGTCACGGGCTCGCCCGGAGCCGCCGGTATGAGCGACATCCTCTTCCAATACTATCCGGTCCGGCTCACGACCTGGTTCTACCTGGCGTCGCTCCTGTCGATCGCGCTGTTCTTCAAGTTCAACCGCGTCTGGAGCGTCCGCAACCTCGACTTGCTCGGGCTCGTGCTCCTGGCTCCGGGGCTGGTGGCGCTGGAATACGTCGGGGAGACGGAGGCGGCCAAGATCGCCGCCCGGACGCTCGGCTTCTGGTGGATCTTCGCCGTCTCGGGGGCGTTCCTGCTGCGGATGCTGTTCGACTCGATGATGGTCCGTCGGCCGATGCTCGAGCCCAACCTCACCACGGGCGGGCTCGTGTTTCTCGGCTGCTCGCTCCTGGTCTTCCTGCTGGCCAACGTCATCAACTCCAAGCCCCACAAGGACGACGTTGCCAGTGCGGCGGCCGCCGAGCGGCTCGGGGCGCGGGAGGCGGCCGTCGATGCCGACCAGCTCGTGCGGTACGGGCCAGGCTATCCGCTGCTGTTTCTCCTGCCGCAGATTTCGACCCGCCAGTTCCTCGCTGGCGAGGCTCCCGCCGAGCCGGACGCCGCCGACGCCGCCCGGCGCCATGTCCATGAGTCGACCGCCCGGGTGATGGCGATCCTCTCGCAACTGGCCATCGTCGCGGGCATGGTCTTCATCGGTTGGCGACACTTCGACAATGCCCGGCTCGGGATCGCGGCGGCCGTGCTCTACCTGCTGATGCCCTACACCGCCTGGATGAACGGCAGCGTCGACC
>JBILOA010000239.1:0-4170 GCA_044374735.1 Pirellulales bacterium
TCGGGCCGCCGGCCGATCCGGCCGTCGGGCGAATAGGCGTCGTCGTTCCGCACCTTCCGGTTCGCGGTGTAGTGGTTGATCATCGAGTCCATGTTGCCGGCCGAGACGCCGAAGAAGAGTCGCGGCCGGCCGAACTCCCGCCAGGGCTCACAGCTCCGCCAGTCGGGCTGGGCGAGCACGGCCACGCGGAAGCCGGCCGCCTCCAGGAGCCGCGCGAGCAGCCCGTTGGCGAAACTCGGGTGGTCCACGTAGGCGTCGCCGCTGACGAATACCACGTCGACCTCGTCCCAGCCCCGCGCCTGCATCTCGGCTCGGGAGGCGGGCAACGGGGGCGTGCCGCGGGGAAGCGTGGTGAGGTGGAGCGACATGGCGGGGCCGGCCGGGGGCCGAAAAGCCGACAGCGAAGGAGGTCGGTGGACCGATGGAAGGTCGGCATTCGTGCCGTGATCGCCTCAAGTGTATCCCCCACCTGATGCCGGGGCTGGCGTTATATTCGGCATATTCCGCGGAGGTGGTCGTGAGCAGGGCGTGGCGTGCGGTCGTGACGGCGGTTGCCCTGGCGGCACCCGGTAGCCTGCCGGCGGCCCGGGCCGAGGAGGCGGCGGTCGTGGCGACGGCCGACCAGATCACCGGCTGGATCGAGCAGCTCGGTGCGCCGCAATACGCCCGGCGCGAAGCGGCCTCGAAGAATCTCCTGGCCGCCGGCCAACCGGCGATCGGGCCCCTGGCCGCGGCGATCAGGGCGGGCGATCTGGAGGTGGCCAGCCGGGGCGTCGAGATCCTGCGGGAGATGTTGGCCGTCGAGCCGCTCGCCGAGCAGGCCGAGGCCGCGCTCGAGGCGTGTGCCGAGGAGTCGAAGGCGGCGGCCCGGCTCGCCGCGGCGGCCCTCGAGTTTCACCAGTTCGGCCAGGCGGCGGCGGCCCGTGAGCGGCTGGAGTCGCTCGGGGCGGTGTTCCGCGAGCGACCCCTGGTGGAGCTGGCCGGTGACGAAGTCGAGTTTGGTCGGGCCTGGAAGGGGAGCAGCGGCGATCTCCGGGAGCTGACGCGGCTGCCCCGCCTGCGGGCGGTCGCCTTCCACGGCGTGAAGCTGGACGAGCGGGGAGTGGCCACCCTCGGCCGGCTGCAGCGGGTCGAGCGGATCGAGCTATTCGGCACCGGCTTGGGCGACGAGGCGATCGCGGTCCTCGAGGGCAAGCTGCCCGCCGCCGAGATCGACGTGCGCCGCGGGGGCAAGCTGGGCGTGGGGGCGCTTGCCTTCGGAGGCGCCTGCGAGATCCAGACCGTCGAGCCCGGCTCGGCCGCGGATCAGGCCGGCGTGCGGCCGGGCGACGTGGTCGTGGCGATCGACGGCGTGGCGGTGGCCGACTTCGAAGGGCTCACCACGCGCGTGTCGGGTCGGATCCCGGGCGATACGATCCGGCTGACGGTCGCCCGCCGCGGCGGCGATCCCGGCGGCGACGCCCAGCGCCTGGAAATCGAGATCAGGCTCGACGCCTGGTGAGTCTTGGCACCCATCCGGAGAACGATCATGGCGGAGCAGCGAGCGGCGGGCGAGCAGGTGGAGGTTCGCTGGCACGACCACGCGGTGAGCCGGGCCGACCGCGAGCAGGCGGCGGGTCACAAGGGCTGCGTGCTCTGGTTCACGGGCCTCTCGGGCTGCGGCAAGAGCACGCTGGCCAACGCGGTCGACCGCCTGCTCCACGCGCGGGGCTGCCGCACGTTCGTGCTCGACGGCGACAACGTGCGACTGGGGCTGAACGCCGCCCCGGCCCTGCTTCGCGACCGCTACGGGGAGGAGGCCGCCACCCGCTTCGGCCTCGGCTTCGGGGCCGACGACCGGGCCGAAAACATCCGCCGGATCGGCGCCGTGGCCGAGCTCTTCGCCCAGGCGGGGATCATCGCGCTGACGGCCTTCGTGAGTCCCTACCGCCGCGACCGCGACGCCGTGCGGGCGACCCTCGCCCCGGGCGACTTCGTGGAGATCTTCGTCCGGGCGCCCCTCGAGGTCTGCGAGGGCCGCGACCCCAAGGGGCTCTACAAGAAGGCCCGGGCGGGCGAGATCAAGAACTTCACCGGCATCGACGACCCATACGAGGAGCCGCTCACGCCGGAACTCACCGTCGATTCCGCCACCCACCGGCCCGACGAGCTCGCTGCCGAGGTGGTGGCGTGGCTGGAGCGGGCGGGCAAGATCCCGCGGGCCTGAAGCCCACCGGGCCTCAGCCCTTCTTGATCCAGAAGTGGTTCTGCTTCATCTCCTTGGCCGGGCACTTGGTGAAGCGAAGCGAGGCCGGGAGCGAGTCGCCCTGATACTGCTGGTGGCACCAGTTGCACTCCCAGAGCGACGGGGCCGCCAGGGCGATCCCGGCGTAGCCGGCCACGCCGGCGGCCGTGAGGGTCGCAATCGTGCACACGCGGACAAGTTGGCGACGGCCGAAAGCCATGACAGAGTTCCTCGCAGCGACAGATCGAACCGAGCCGGGCCAGGGGGCTTGACCCCCTCCCTCGGGCTGTAGCCTATGAGCGGGTTTCACGCCGGTCAATCGAGCGGCTCACTTCCGCGGCCCGATCAGTTCGACCAGGTTCCCGTCGGGATCGCGGACGCACGTCAGGTGCATGCCGGGAGCGAGCGAGTCGGGCAGGGCGACGGGGCTCTTGGCGATCGGTTTGACGCCCAGTTTCGCGAGGCGGGCGAGCGCGGCGTCGGTGTCGGCCACCATGATGGTCAGATAGCGAAACCCGGTATGGGAGTGGATGAAGTCGGTGTCGCCCTGTCGGGGCAGGGTGCCGGCCACCTGCATCAGCTTGAGCTTCGTGGCGTTGTCGTCGTCGCCCAGCACGAGCACGCGGATCGATAGCGGCCGAGCGTCGGTCAGCCCGGCGTCGGTCGCCAGGCCGGCCGGCACCTCGAAGCCCTTCACTTCCCGGAAGCCGATGCCCTCGGTGTAGAACCGCACGCTCTTGTCGAGGTCGGTGACGACGCACCCCAGGTCGATCGTGGTCCGGGGAAACGCCCCCGGCTCCGCCGCCATGGCGACGACGCAGGGGAGGGCGAGCGACAGCGAGAGCAGGAGACGCATGCTGGTCCTTTCGAGGGTGGGTGCTGGCGGGAACGAATCATAACTGACGCCGAGGCCCGGACGCTCGGGGTGGCCTTCTGCGGAGAGGCGAGGGGTTGCCGGTCCCCGTCGCCCGGACGCTCGGGATGGCCCCCCGCGCAAAGGCTCAGGGTTGCCCGTGCCATCTCGCCGGACGCTCCCTGCGGGCATCCTGCCCTCCGGTCGCTCGGAGGAAACCTCGCTCCGCAATCCTTGCTGCGCTCGGTTTCCTACGCCGCTCGATTGGCACGGGCAACCCCTCGCGGCCCAACCGTTGAGGCAGCAGCGGAAGAGCCAGCAGATTCGTCTAAACGACCGACGCGCGCCAGACCGCGCCCGACCACGGCCGCCCGGAGGTGCGGCCGGCGGCAGCGGCCGAAGGCCGGAGTGCCGCCAAGGCCGCGGGGGCCATGGATGGCCCCGCGGCCCTAATCTATGAAGCCGCTGAGTTCTTCGCTGCGGGCCGGGGCCTGCAGCTTGCGGACGGCCTTCGCTTCGATCTGCCGGATCCGTTCGCGGGTCACCTTGAAGATGTGGCCCACCTCTTCGAGCGTGTAGCTGTAGCCGTCGCCCAGGCCGTAGCGGAGCTTGATGATTTCCCGCTCCCGGTAGGAGAGGCTTTTGAGCACCTTGGCGATCCGGTTGCGGAGCATCTCCTGCGCCGCGCCCACGGCCGGGTTTTCGGCGCCGGTGTCGGGCAGGAGGTCGCCGAAGTGGCTGTCCTCGCTGTTGCCCACCGGACGGTCGAGGCTGATCGGGTAGCGGCTCATCGCCGTCACGCGACGCGTCTCGTCCACCGGCGTGCCGGCCCGGGCGGCGATCTCCTCGATCGTCGGCTCGCGGCCGTATTCCTGGAGCAGCTGCCGGGCGACGTTCCGCACGCGGCTCATCGTCTCCACCATATGCACCGGGATGCGGATCGTGCGGCTCTGGTCGGCCACCGCGCGGGTGATCGCCTGCCGGATCCACCAGGTGGCGTAGGTGCAGAACTTGAAGCCGCGGCGGTATTCGAACTTGTCGACCGCCCGCATCAGGCCGGCGTTGCCCTCCTGGATCAGGTCGAGGAAGGAGA
>JBILOA010000006.1:0-13407 GCA_044374735.1 Pirellulales bacterium
ATCGCCTGAAGTTCCGCCCGCACACGGACGGGGTCATAGCCCTGCGGGCCGTCGAACCGCACCCGGCGGCCGCCCAGGTCGCCTTCCGGAAACTCGAGCAGGGCCCGCAGCGTGGTCAGCCGTTTCCTCGCGGCGGACGCGTCGTTTGTCGCCGCCCGCTGGTCGACGAGGGCCGTGAGGGCCCTGGTCGCCGAGACTGCCTGATCCCAACTCGTGGCATCGATGCCGGCGACCATGTCACGGGCCAACTCGGCGGCGCCCACCGCCGCGAGCCGGCCGGCAATCTCCGGCCGGGCGTGAGCGATCACCCGGCGGCACTCCTCGATCGACGCCTGCGACGGGGGCCGCCACCAGTTCGCTTCCGCCTCGCCGCGGAACGCGATCAGCGTCTGGGCGGCGTCGGGCGGCAGGATCACGCGGAGCAGCGACCAGGCCATGGGGTCAAGCCGTGGGCTGCCGAGACGTGTGCCCGCGGGGGAGACCAGCGCGGCCAGCCCGCGGTCGATCGGTGCCACGGCCGGCCGATGGCAGCCGTAGCAATCGAAGGCCGTGAACTCGGGCCAGGCCCCGGCGGCGCCGCTGCGGCGAGCCTCGACCGGATCATCCGCCGCGGCCGCCGCCTGGGTCGCGAACTGCGCGAGATACGTGTCGAGTCCGCCGAGCCGGCCCAGCGCCCATTCCCGCAGCGGGCCGCCATCGTCGCCGCCGGCGGCGAAGCGATCGCGCCAGTGCGGGGGTTCGGCCGCCTTGAAGCTCCGGAGCTCGAAGGTCAACCGGGGATGCCCGGCCGCGATCAGGTCGTGGCTCACCTCGTGCAGGGCGCCGTCGGGCCCCGGTGGGCCGCCGATGTGGCACTGGCCGCATTGGCTGGCGCAGGCGAACGGGTCGGCGAGGTCGACCATGCCGAGCGTGTTGCCCCGCGTCTTCCAGCCGGGCAGCGTGTGCGCCACGAGCCAATCGCCGGCTGGACCGTGGCACGACTCGCAGCTCACGCCGTCGGCCATGGCCACGCGCCGCTCGGTGGCATGGCAGCCGAGGCAGGCCTGGTTTTCGTGGGCCGGAGGGTGGGCCCGCGAGGGATCGCGGACCGCGAGCGCCGCCACGATCTGCCGGGCGAGGGGCTCCTGGAGCACCTCGTAGGCCCGCCTGTGCCGGTCACGGGAGGCCCAGACGGTGTACGCGCTCTGCCAGGCCGCATGCCCCTCGACAGCCGCGGCGTGGCAGCCGGAAGACGAGCAACTGCCGGCGTTAAGCACCGCCCGAGGGGCCGCGACATTCCGCGCAGCCCCCGCCGCCGAGGCCGGTGGATCGTTCCGGCGGCATCCGCCGAGGCCGGGGAGCGCAACCACCGCGGCGGCGGCGATCACCACGACGGTCGTTCGGCGGCGGCTGCCCATGCATTCCCTTCTGTCAGGGCGCGCCGTGGGGCCCGAGCCCGTGGTAGCCATGACATTCGACGCAGTCGAAGCGGGCGCCACCAATCATCTTCTCCGTGGCCGCATCATACCCGGCCGGCGCGTGGCACTCGGTGCACGAATCGCGTCCCGAGATCATCACCACATCGTTGTCGAGCGGCGAGCCTGCCGGCAGGCCAGTCGCCACGTCGTCGGGATAGGCTGCGGCGTGGCAGAGACGGCAGTCGTAACTCCGATGGGGCTGATGGTTGAACTTCGCCTTCGCGAACCAGACTTCAGGAACCCGGATCGGTGGCACCTGGAACCAGTCGTTCTCCAACGCCGCTGCAGGCCCCAGAAGACTGCGGTCGGCCGCCACGGTTACGGACTCGACGTCGTGACATTTCTGGCAGGTGCCCCGAACGAACGTCCGCGCTGCCGCGACTCGCTCGCCGACCGCGGCCCGCAGCGTCTCGTCACGGTCTGCCGCCGGCGGGGCCGCCGGCAAAGGGGCCGGCGGTGCGCTGGGGCGATCGAGCCGCGGATCGTTCGTAGTCGCCTGGCCGAGAAAGGTGGTTTCCAGGAATCGGCGAGTGGCCTCCGCGTCGAGGCCGTGCGGCATGAAGCCGCTGGCCGTTTCGACCCGGGCGTCGGCGGCCCCCTCGTACGGCAACACGTGGCAGGCGGCACAGTGCCGCGCGAAATCGACCGGCAGTGAGTAGGCCCCGGGGGGAGCGGACGCGAGCAGTCCGCTCACGGTCCGCGTGTCGCCCGGAGCCAGCGAGGACGCGAACTCGTGGCATGAGTTGCACGAAAGCTGGATCGGGTCGGCGTCCCGTCCACCCGCCGGGAGATACTGCGGCCGATCCTTCGCCGATAGCATCCCATACGTCCAGACGTCCGCGCTGCCTCGCGTGACGGGGGCTGTTGCCTCGTCGGTCGTGGCGGCGGTGGGGCCGAAGGTGAGGCCGGCCCGCATATGCCGCCCGTGCGAGAACTTCAGGCGGCCCGGATCGGAGGCGAGCGAGGCGAACGGGGGATGGTGCTCGTTGTCGAACCGCGTGATCGGCGCCGTGCTCGCCGCGGGCGCGACACCCGCGACGGCGATCCGGTGCGCCGCGATATTCGCATGGCAGGCGGTGCAGGTCTGGTCGGCCACCCGGTTCAGGTCGTTGCCACGGCCCCGATGGTCGGCATGGCAGGAGGCGCAGGATCCGACTTCCGCGGCGACCTGCAACGGGTGGTGGGCGGGGCCGCGGTGGCAGGACTCGCACTTGGCATCGGCCTCCCGGCGGCTTGCCGCCGTCGTCAGCCAGGTGTTGTTCTTGATCGGTGACAACGGAACGTGGCAGGCCGCGCAGTCGTTCTCCCACTTGGCATGCACCGCGGCGACTGCCCCGGGCGAGTAGTGCCGGGACACGTCGATCGCCCCCCACGCACACCAGCCCACGCCAACCGCCAGGGCGGTGATGATCAGCCAGCGCCGCAGCGCCTGAAACCGGCTCAGCTCATGGAAATAGGACCGGTTGATCCGTGAGACCTGCTCCCGGGACGTCGTCGTGCGGTTCAGCAACGGGTCATCGGGCGGGGGCATGCGTTACCAATACCACAGGGCGACGGGCACGTGGATCAGAAGCAGGAGACCGAGCACGACCGAAACCGGCACGTGCACGAGGAGCCAGCCGTGCAGCCAGCCGTGGATGCGGGCCTGCAGATCGAACTGGCGGCGATTCTCGCACACCTGCCGCAGCTGATCGATCAGGCTGCCGGCGGCGGCGGGGGATGCCGCCCGCAGCGACTCGAAAAATCGCGCCGCTTCCAGCGGGCCGGCCAGCGGCGAACCACCGGCCGCTCCGACCAGCAGGTAGGGGCGCAGCTCCGCGAAGAATCGCCGGCAGATCTCCTGCGTGCCCGGGATGACGCTGTGGATCGGCACGGTCTCGAGCACCTTGCCCTGAATCCCCGTCATCGAACGGAAACCGGTCACGACGGCATACTCGGCCTCTTCGTCGGGCTGCTCCTCCGGGCCGCTCGCGGCCTGCTCGTGATGCCCGGCCGGCCGGTTCGGACTCGGTTCACAGAGGGCGCGCACGAGTTTTTCGGTATCAGCACACTGCTGCGCTGCCACGTGCTCGATCTGGTCGTAGATCGTCTCCGCCGGAACCCGCTCCAGCAGGAGTTTGGGCAGGAACTGCTGCAGGACGAGGCCCCAGATACCGCTGGCGATCACGATCACGAAGGTGACCATCAAGGCCAGATTCATCAGGCCGCCGATGAAAAACAGCCGCGCGTGCATCACCACCAACGGCAACGACAACAGCCCCAGCCAGACGTGGGCCCGCAGCCAGAGTTGTGCCGACCCGATCCGCCAGGAGCGGACCCGCTTCCTGGGCCACAGCAGGAGCTCGAAGACGATGATCAGGCCGCCCACGATCCCGTAGAGGAAGCCCGTTCGGCTGCTCCCACCGGGCAGTCGCCCTTCCGCGGCCCACTCGGCGCCGTAGGCGACCACGGCCAGCAGCGACACCGCGGAGATGGCGACGATCCACCTCCGGTCCTGGGGCCAGGTTTTGCCACCGATGATCACGTCAGCCTCCGGTGACGAATGTAGTTTTTCAGGCCCCGCCGTGAAACGGGACTCTGGGCGGCACGGGAAAACTTTACCGGTTTCTTCGGGCAGGATGGGTGGACCGTCGGATGAACGCCCGGAATTCTCCACCCGGCATCGGCTCACCGTCGAGACTCTCGTCGAGGGCATCGCTCCGGCCGAGGGGAATCCAGGACCGTGAGACCGTTTCGAGCCGCGGGTGCGCACTCCGCCGCCGCGCTGGGCACGCTGGTTGCGGCGGTCTGCTTCGGCGGGGAGCCGCTGCCGGCCCCGTGCGTGATCTGCCCCCCGGGGGCGGCCGGCTCGGCCGAGCACCAGATCGCCGGGACCTACGCCGGCATGCTGCCCGCACCGCTGGCGAGCGCCTTGGGCGTCGCCTCGTGCGGCACGGCGTCGTGCCACGGGGGGCCGAAGGCCGGCAATCACGACGTGCAGTCGTTCGCGTACACGATCTGGATGAACGACGACCCCCATGCGCGGGCTTACGAGGTGCTTCACGAACCGCGCTCACGCCGGATGGCGCGGCTCCTCGGCCTGGGGGAAGCCCATCGGGCCGGCACCTGCCTGGCTTGCCACTCGATGCAGAACACGAGCCGGCAGCCGCTGCCCCCGGAGGTGCTCGCCGATGGCGTGGGCTGCAGTTCCTGCCACGGCGATTCCACACGCTGGCAACAGATTCATTATCTGCCCGAGTGGAAGCAGCTCTCGGTCGCAGAGCGTGCCGCGCTCGGCTACCGCGATCTCGGCAGCGTCGCCGCCCGCGTCACCAACTGCATCCCCTGCCACGTGGGCGACGCCTCGCAGGAGGTGAACCACGACCTGATCGCCGCCGGACACCCGCGGCTGGCCTTCGAGTTCGCCGCCTACCAGCGGCTCTGGCCCCGGCATTGGAGCCCCGCGGGGAAAGTCGAGTCCCGGCCCGACTTCACCGAGCGGTCGTGGGCCCTGGGGCAGGCGGCCACGCTCGAGGCCGTGGCCAGGCTGTTGGTTGTCCGCGCCGAACGAGCTGCGGCCGACCTCGCCGCCGGCCGACCGCACCGCTGGCCGGAGTTCGCCGAGTTTGACTGCTATGCCTGCCACAAGGCACTCGGCCCCGATTCCTCCGTCGCCCACGCCGGTCGATTCCGGAATCCGTTCCCCGGTCAGCCGGCGTGGCAGCCCTGGTCCGTGTCGGCCGGCCGATTGTTGGATACCGCCGCCGCCACCACCCCCATGCCCGGAACCGCCACCGTCGGCACGAGCGTGGTCGACATCCGCAAGGTCCTTGAGGCCGATTGGTCCGTGGCCGACAGGGAACGGCTCGACCGGGTGATCCTCGAGGCACGCGGCCTGGCACGGTCGGCCCGGCAAGCCGCGCAGGCCCTCGAGTCACGGGACCGGATCGTGCTCGACGTCTCCCACGACCGGCTCGACGCCCTGGTCGCGAATCAGCCGCCGGAGTGGCGGTTCTGGGACGCGGCCGTGCAGACGCTGTTGGCGATGGAAGCGGCCGGTGGCGGGCCGGCGCGGATCGGCGTCTGGCAGTACGATCAGCGGCCGGCGGCGACGGCAGGCACGCGGCAGGCGATCGAAGAGCTGCGCGACAGCCTGCGGTTTCCGCCCGGCAGCGACAGCCCGCAGGGCTTCAGTCCCGTCCGTTTCAACCACGACCGGGTGGCGGTACCCTTGCCACCGGCGGTGCAGCAGTGAGTGATCATGGGAATCCTTGTCGCCCGGGCACCAGCATGAGCCCCCACCCTCCGGGCATCGGTCGGGGCGTCGCCGCGGCGGCCATCTGGCTGGCCGCGATCGCCATGGTCGGTGCGGCACCGCCGGACGATGAACCGTTGCCCCGGCCCGCCTTTCGCTACACCGGCGCCGACTTGTGCGTGAAGTGCCATCGCAGCGAACAGGGCGACTGGTGCGACGTCGCGACCACGGACGCCTGGCGGCACGACGCCCATTCCCGGTCCCATCTGGCCCTGTCGTCCGACAACGAGCGGACCCGGGCGATGGAGGCGGCGCTCGGCATCAAGGCGGCGGCCACGGCCAGCTGCATCGCCTGTCACACGCATCCGGTCGAGGAGCCTGCGGTCGACGAAGAGACCGCCGTGCTCCACGCCGGCATCAGCTGCGAGACCTGCCACGGCGCCGGCTCGGGCTACGTCGATCCCCACCTGGAGAAGTCGTGGCGGTTCCTCTCGTCGGCGGAGAAGGAGGCCTTCGGGATGCACGACCTCCGCAATCCCGTCGCCAAGGCCCGAAATTGCCTGGCGTGCCACGTGGGAGAGGCCGCCACCGACCGGATCATCACGCACCAGATGTATGCCGCCGGCCATCCGCCCCTGCCGGCCTTCGAGATGGAAGCCTTCAGCACAGGCATGGGGCGGCACTGGAAGCGGGTCTGGGAGAAGTCGCCGAAGATCCGGGCACTGGCGGCGGAGGCGGGCTATGTCACGGAGGGTGCGAGCGAGCTCCAGCGGTCGCTCGTGGGAGCACTGGTGGCGCTCGAGTCGAGCGTGCACCTGCCGCGTGACTACGCCGCGGCGGCTGAGCGGGATGCGAAGGACCGGCCCTGGCCCGAACTGGCGCTGTACGACTGCCAGGCCTGCCATCACGCCTTGGCCGTGCCGAGTTGGCGGCAGGAGGCGGGTTACGGGCAGCTCGTCCCGGGACGCCCGTCGCTGGTCCGGTGGCCGCGTCAGCTGGCGACGGTCGGCTTCGAGCAGGCCGGCATGCCGACGAACGTCGACGCCCTCCTCGCGCCGGTCGTCACCGCGCTCAACCGCAGGCCGTTCGGGCCGGCCGATGCCATGCGCCGCTCGACGAACGAGTTCGACAACCGGATCGACCGTGCGATCACGGCGCTGGCCGGCTGGCGGCGGGACGACACGCTCGCGGCCCGGGAGCGGGTGGCGATCGAGCAGCTGGCAGCCGCCGGGCGTCAGGTCGGCGACTTCGAGTCGGCACGACTGCTCGCCTGGGCGCTGATCCACGGCCTGTCCACGCATCCCGACTGGCCGGTGGACGTCCGGGCCCGGACGATCGCCGAACTCAACGCCTTGCTCAAGCTCGAGTTCCCCACGCCCGCGTATCCCACGCCACCCGCGCCGGGTACGCCCTTCTGGCAGACGTCGCTCGCGGCAGCGCCGGCCGCCGACATCGCCCGCGTGCGCGATGCCTTCAAGCTCCCGCCAGCCGCGGGCACACCGGTCCCGAACCCGATCGAGATCATCCCCGCGCCCCGCTAGCGGGCCTGGCGGTAGAGTTCGGTGTCGAAGGGATTGTCGCTGACCTTCCAGAGGCGGCCGTCCCGCAGGTACATCCGCTGCTGGCTCTCCAGGTCGAGCGGCTTGGCACCGACGCGGCCGAAGACCGAGAGCTGGTTGCCCGACTCGTCCACGGCCCGGTCGCGGTCGACGCCCTCGGAGATCGACAGGGCCAGCCCCCCCTTCGTCACCGGATAGCTGGCCACGAGCTGCGGCGTCGGCCGGGGACTGAAGCCGACGTTGCCGGGGGTGTCGGGGCCGGTGAGCTGGACGACCCGCACCCCGTTCGCACCATCGGCCACGTAGGCGAACTCGCTGACATACGTGATCCCGAGCTTGACGTCGCGGACGTCGTTCATCTTGCCGCCCGCATCGAAGCACTGATCCACGAACGGCTCGTGCGGCTTGGTGACGTCGACGATCACGAGCCCCTGGCGGCCGGCGGCGACGTAGGCGTAGGTCCGGGCCACGTAGACCTTGTGGGCCTTTTCCAGCGGCACCACCGCCAACGGCGTCGGCGCGGCCGGATCGGTGATGTCGAAGGTCTTGAGCCCCTCGGCGTCGCAGACGAAGGCGGTGCGGAACTGGATTTCGACCGACGTGGGCGCGGTGACGTGGGGCCCGCCGATCACCGACACCACCCGCGGGCACTTCGGATCGGCGATCGAGACCACCACCACGCCGGCGTTGCAGCAGATCCAGGCGTGGGTGCCGGCGATCGTGATGCTCCGGGCGCCGTTGAGGATCCCGTCCGGATTGAACGTGACATCCCGCTTGAGGAAGTTGTTGAGCGGATTGCCATCGAGCAGGGTGCCCGCGCCCACCATGACCAGCCCTTCCTCGAGATCCGAGACGTAGAGATACCCGTACAGCGCGTGCACGGGGTCCTCGAAGTTGTCGGGGTTGTGCGTCCGCGTCGGATCGGGGGCCGTGGTGGCGGGAGCCGCCACGCCCGTGGCATAGGCGGTCTTCACATAGAACTGCTGGCCCAGGGGCGAGACCGGCGCCGTGGTGATCCGCTGGGAGAATGCCTTGTCGTCGATGAAGGCGATGTCGAACACCCGCAGGCCGTCCGCCCCGCAAGCCGCGTAGAGATACTCCCCGCGCATCTGCACCTGCAGCACCTCGCGCTGCTTGAGGGGGTTGAGCGCGAGCGACACCGCGTCGGCGGCGCCGTGGTGGTGCGAGTTCTGGAGCACGCCGTTGTTCGCCACGTGCGTCCGGAAGTCGTCCGGAAACGCGATCCGGTGGAAGGTGCTCCCGATCACCGCCTGCGGCTCCTGCTGCTCCGTCACCACGATCCCCGCGAGGCCGCCGCTGCCGAGCCCCACCCAGCAGTATCGGCCGATGAAGTTCGTGTAGTTGGTGCCCTGCATCAGCAACTGGGCCATGATCGCGTTGTTGTCGTTCTCCTTCGACACATGGCAGTCGCTGCACATCTTCGTCTCGTGCGTCCCGGGGCGATAGGCGGTGAGGTCCCGCTTGACCGAGGCGTGTGGCCCGCCGCGCACGGTGTGGGGCACGTTCGTGCTGAAGGCGATGCCGCTGAGGCCCTCCGCCGAAATCGTCTGTTGCTGCACGTAGATCGACTCCCGATTCGCGTTGTAGGAGCCGACGTGGATCGCGCAACTCGAGCGCGCGGGCCCGATCCGGTTGCCGGTCGCGTTGCCGTCGCGGGCCAGCATGAAAACGTCGTCCCGCAGCGTCTGGAAGTTGTAGGCGACGTAGTTGCGGGAGACGTCGCCCTCGTAATGCAGCCCCGGCGACTTCTTGTTGACCTTCTGCGGCAGGTGGCAGCCGAAGCAGCTCGGATTCCAGGAACTGTGGCAGGCGATGCAGTTCATCCGCTCGTTGCGATGGGCGCAGTTCTCCCGCCGGGCCGCCCCGCCCCACTCCAAGACCCCGTCCTCGCCCCAGCGCACCGTCTTGGCGAACGCCGACAGGGCGCTGTAATGCTCGCTCTTCGGATCGATGGTGGCCCTGGTCTGCTTGATCTCCCAGGTCAGGTTCTCCTCCACCATCGAGTTCTGATAGATCCGCTCGCCCTCGACCACGAACCGCCGCTTGCCCGAGGGCGTGCGGAGCGTGCGGAGATCCCGGCCCCCTTCGGGGCTCGACGTGTCGCTCGCGGGGCCGCTGGTCCGGAGCGTGGCGTACTGGTCGGCCGTGCCATGGCAGTCGACGCAGCTGATCTCGATCGCCGCGCGTACCTCGCCGTAGAGCTTCGTGTTGCCGTGCATGTCCTGGATGAAGTGGCAGTCGATGCAGTGCATCCCGCGCTCCATGTGGATGTCGAGCATGTGCACCGGCAGCCCGTCGCGTTCATGGGCCAGGATCGCCTCCTCGATCCGTATCTGCGTGGGCGTCTTCCGGTCGGCGTTGCGGTAGATCTCCTTGATCCGCTCGGGCATCTTCACGGCGGCCCGCTGCGCCGCGTTGCCCGCGTCGGCGACGATGTCTCCCTTATGGTCGAGCAGGTTGCCCTTGCGGTCGTGCTTCAGCACCGCCCGGTAGGCCCAGCCGTGGCCGTGGAAATCGGCGAACTGGGTGTCCTTGGTGCGGTCGTTGAGGTCGGTGAGATTGGCGAGAAACTCGGGGTCCGAAAGCAGGTTCTTCGCCGCTGATTCGTTGGGGTTCTTGAACTGGCTGTCGATCATCTCCTCGGAGGTCGGCCGCCGCTGCTGTTGCGGATAGATCAGCTCGCTGTCGGTCTCCTCGTCCCACCACATGTACCCGATGTAGCTGTTCATCACGTTGGTGCCGGGATGGACGTGGCAGATGATGCACTGGCTCGTCGGGATGCCGTTGCCCGGGGCGAACTGGTGATGGATCGGGTGTCCGCTCTCGCCCTTGGGGATGGTGGGGTCGGGGGAAAAGCTGTAGCCCCGGTTGCCGAAGGCCGCGTAGGGCCCTGAATGCACCGGCGAGCGGTCATTGGCGTAGACCACGTGGCAGCCCGTGCAACCGCTCGAGCGATAGTCGCCGGGCTGGTCATTGGTGCCCAGGAAGTTGAGCGTGGGATCGAACAGCCGCGTCTTGTTCAAGCTGACGAAGACCGGGTCGGTACGGTTTTCGGTGCCCAGCCCGCGGTTGCTCAGTCGGGTCCGCGGCCGGCCGTTCTCCTCGAGGCGTTCCGGGTTGCCGACCTCGGGCCGGAACCGTCCGCCCCGCTCGAAGAACCGCAGCACGTTGCCCGGCTGCTGCCGCTCGAACCGCGGCAGCGGATCGAGATACTCCATCACCGACTTGTAGTTGGTCTCGTCCGCCGTCGGCGGCGGAACCGTCTGCAGCCGTTGGGCGACACCCTCGTGGCTGTAGCTCTCCCCGTAGGCCGCCCGCTTGTTGGGAATCGAGCCGTTGTTGTAGAGCGCGGCATTCCAGAGCATGCACCCGTGCGTCATCATGCTCTTCTTGACCTGCAGCACGATCGAGGCATGACACCCGCCGCAACTCTCGTCGGCGACCCGCAAATCCCCCGGGTTGACGAACCGGACGAACTCCGGTGACTCGTGATTGAGCAGGGTGTACGACCGGACCGGGTTGGCGGACCCGGGCCACGACTCCGGATGCTTCGGGTGGACGTGCGCCGCCTGCTTCGTGAGCGCCGCCGCGTTGCCGCCGTGACAGTCGGTGCATCCCAGTCGGACATTGGGGCTGCGATGCATGTCACCGACACCGGCGTGGCAGGTGACACAGCCATGGCTCTTGAGCGCGGCGGCGGCGGCCGTCTGCCGTGAAAGATCCTCGCCCTCGTGCGGATGGGCGAGTGGCAGCGGATTGGCCGGTTCGACGGGCGGCTGAACCACCGGCGGCAACGGCCTGACTTCCTGGGCCGTCGCGCTCGCGAAACAACCGGCGACCAGCGCGAGCACCACCGGCATCGCGCGGGCCTTCCACCCGGCAACCGGGCAGGTCGTCATGCTCGCCGCCATGCGACGCACCGCCACCATGCCGTGAACTCCATTTCACCGTGCGGACGGTGTAAGGGTATGGCATGCGGGGGGATTCCGCAAACAGCAGTGACGGCCGCGCTGGCCCGACACCATGGCCGTGGCCGGCGCAGACACGTACGGGCGTTCGACGTCCCGGAGCCTCGGCCTATCGCGCATTCCACGGAGGCGTGGGGTCGGGCTGCGCCCAGAGCCCGAGGCGGCTGGCCTGGGCGGCGGACTGGGCGGCGGCGAGCGTTGGATCGACCGCCGACGGGTCGGCCCACGCGTTGCCAGTGGCCACCATCTGGCGATTGACGTCCTGTCCGTCGACAGACAGCCTGCCGAGCCAGGCGCCATTGGCGTCACGGCCCGCGTCGACGACCTCGACGGTCCGCCCGAACACCATGCCCGCGAGCGCCTCGCGGGAGTCGCGGCCATGGTCCTGGCTGCTCTCCGGGGCGTCGATGCCGGCCAGCCGCACCTTCTGCTGCTGGCCGGCCTCGTCGAGGCACGTGACGCTGTCGCCGTCGTAGACCCCGACCACCCGCCAACTGTGTTGCGCCACCGGCACGGTGGGCGGAGGTGACAACGGCTGCAACGGCTGCAGCTGCGGCGCGGGACCGGTCGGCGGCGGTGCCGCCGCGGGCGCGGGCGACGGCTGCATGGCGGCGGCGGTCGCACCACCGATGGCGGCCGGCGCCGCCCAGTCGGCGGCCGGCGGCTGGGGCGGGGCCGTAGCCTCCGACGCCGCCGGCACCCACTGCGTCGGCGGCGGGGCCAGGGTGTTGGGAACCGGCTGCCCTGCACCGCCCCACGTCTCGGCGACCGGCGGCTGCGAACTCGGCAGTGGGCCAGGCGGCACCAGCTCGGAGCCCTGCAAGGCTCGCGCGTTGTCCGGAAACTGGTAGGCCGGGCGATAGCGGGTGAGCGTGCCCGGCGGCAGCGTCGTGGCCACCGGAGCCGCGCCGGTCGTCGCGTAGTTCCAGCCGGCGGGCATCGGGGCGGCCGCGGGCTGGGCAGTCCACCCACCGCGGTTGACCTGGGGCACGCCGGGCATCGGCGGGCCGGACTGGTAGGTGAACACGTAGGTCGGCGCGAAGTACATGGTCACCGGCCGGCCGTCGGGCCCGACCCCTTGATAGGGCACGGCCTGCGGCTGCCAGCCGGGCGGAATCGCGCCGCCCTGGATCACCGCCGTTGGCAGCGGCGGAACCTGCCAGTAGGCGGGTGCACCAGCGGCCGGGTTCGCGGTGGCCGTCACCGCAGCCGCCCCGCTACCACCGGGAGGCTCGTCGGCACCGATCGCGATGGACGCGCACGCAAGCGCGGCACACGCTAGCCATCCTCCCACTCCGCCGCCACCATACCGCTTCACGTCGTCGATCCTCAGCATGCTCGTTGCTGGCCGGGCCGGATGATGAACGCCTCCGCCGTCCGAGGCGAGAGCGGTTGCCCCGGCTTTCCCCCGCGCGATCCATCGGCTATCGGCTCGTGGTTCCTGAGGTCCGAAGCCTCTCCGGGACGGCCGCCAGACGGCCGGGGCCGAGGCCGGCTTGCCGCCACCGCGCAGGCTGGGTGAACTGGGCGGCATGAGAAACCCGCGCCGACTTCCGGCCGCCGCGGCCCTGACGGGCCTGCTCTTCCTCGCCTGCGCCACCGCCGGAGCCGCCGGCGGCCCCGTGACCGTGGGCCCGCTCGCACGGCTCGCCCGCGAGGCGGGCCTGAGGCTGCTCGAGGGGCGGCACCTCGTGCTCGCCACCGATCGGCCGGTCCGCGCCGGGGACGGCGTCGCCGAACTGCCGGCGGTCTTCGACGAGGCGTTCACGGCCTGGTGCCGCCACTACGGCATGGATCCGGCCGCCCACGCCGACTGGCGATGCTTCGGCTGCCTGGTCGTCGACCGCGAGCGGTTCCGGGCCGCCGGACTGCTGCCGGACACGGTGCCGCCGTTCGAGAACGGCTTCTGCGACCACAACCGCTTCTGGCTGATGGACCAGTCGAACCCCGCCTATCGCCGCCATCTCCTCCTGCACGAGGGCGTCCACGCCTTCACGCTCACGCTCCGCGGGCTGGCGACCCCCGTTTGGTACAACGAAGGCATCGCGGAGTATCTGGCCACGCACCGGCTCGATCGCGCCGGCGACGAACTCCGGTTCGCATGGACGCCGATCCCCGCCCGGCCCGACGACGTCGAGCAGCTCGGCCGGATCGAGAAGCTCCGCGAC
>JBILOA010000007.1:0-13394 GCA_044374735.1 Pirellulales bacterium
CCGGCCCGCGTGGGCCGAGGACGATCTGCGGGTGGGCACGATCGCGACCGTCGTGCTCCCCGACGGGGTCGACAAGCCGCTCGACTATCTGGTGCCGGAGCAACTGGCCGCGACGGTCGAGCCGGGTCGCCGCGTGCGGGTGCCGCTGGGCCGGGCCAACCGGCTGCGGCTGGCCTACTGCGTGGCCGTGCGCTCGGGCGAACTGCCGCAGGCGCCGCTCAAGGAGGTGGCCGGGGTCGAGGACGACAAGCCGCTGCTCTCGCGGCGGATGCTCGCGCTCGCCGAATGGATGGCGGACCGCTGGATGGCCCGGCGCGGCGAGGTGTTGGAGGCGGTGCTGCCGGCGGGCGTGCGGCTGCGACAAAAGTCGCGGGTCGCGACGCTGTTCGTCGCCGGTGAGGGCGAGCCGGCCCGCAAGCTCACGCCCGCCCAGGCGCGGGTGCTCGCGGCGGCGGGGAAGCCGGCCACGGCGGAGCAACTTGCCGAGGCCGCCGGGGCCAGCCGGGCGGTCGTGGCGCGGCTGGCGAAGTCGGGGCTGTTGCGCGAGGCGGGCACGATCGTGAAGCCCACCGGGGCCGCGAGGCGGCCCATCGCCCACGACCGCCCGGAAACGCTCTCGCCGGCGCAGGCCGCGGCCCTCGGGGCGATCTCGGGCGCGATGCGCGCGGGGCGGCACGAGACCATCCTGCTGTTCGGGGTGACCGGCAGCGGCAAGACGGAGGTGTATCTGCAGGCGGTCGAGGAGACGATCTCGTTCGGGCGGCAGGCGATCGTGCTCGTGCCCGAGATCAGCCTCACACCCCAGACCTGCGACCGGTTCCGGGCCCGCTTCGGCACGGTGGCGGTGCTCCACAGCCACCTGACACCAGCCGAGCGGCACGGCCAGTGGCGGGAGATCGCGGCCGGGCGGGTGAACGTCGTGGTCGGCGCGCGCTCGGCGATCTTCGCGCCGGCCCCACGACTGGGCCTGGTCGTGATCGACGAGGAGCATGAGAGTTCGTTCAAGCAGGCCACCGCGCCCCGGTATCACGCCCGCGACGTGGCGGAATGGATCGCCCGGGAGGAGAACGTGCCGCTCGTGCTCGGCTCGGCCACGCCCGCGATCGAGACCTTCGCCCGGTGCCTCTCCGGCGAGTGGCGGATGTGCCGGCTGGCTGATCGCGTGGGGGGCTCGCAGCTTCCCGCGGTGATCACCGTCGACCTCCGTGACCGTGAGGCCCGCACCCGGGGCGCGATCAGCCCGCGGCTGGCGGCGGGGATCCGCTGGGCGCTCGACGCGGGGGGCCAGGTGATGCTGCTGCTCAACCGCCGCGGCTTCGCCACGCACGTCCAGTGCCAGGCCTGCGGCCACTCGATGCGCTGCCCGCAGTGCGAGATCGCGCTCACGCTCCACCAGCCGGGCAACAAGGGGATCTGCCACGGCTGCGGGCTCGTGACCCGCCTGCCGGCCGACTGCCCCGAGTGCCGTTCGCCGGGGCTCGTGCACCGCGGCACCGGCACGCAGCGGCTGGAGGAGCAGGTGCGCAAGGCCTTCCCTGATGCGGCGGTCGCGCGGATGGACACCGACACCATGCGGAGCCGCGGCAGCCACGAGAAGACACTCGACGCCTTCCGCGACCGGCAGATCGACATCCTGGTGGGCACGCAGATGATCGCCAAGGGGCTCGACTTCCCCAGCGTGATGCTCGTGGGCGTGGTCAACGCCGACGCCGCGCTCCACCTGGCCGACTTCCGCGCCGCCGAGCGCACCTGCCAGCTCGTCACGCAGGTCTCGGGCCGCAGCGGCCGCGGCCCGCAGGGCGGGCGGGTGGTCGTGCAGACGAGCACGCCCGACCATCCCGCGATCCGGGCGGCGGCTGCCCACGACTACGAGGCCTTCGTGCGCAGCGAACTGCCGATCCGCGAGGCGCTCCTCTATCCCCCCTTCGGCAACGTGATCCGGCTGGTGGTGCGTGGGGCCGACGAGGAGCGGGTGGCGGCCTGGGCGGGCACGCTCGCGGAGCGGCTGCGGTCCGAGGCGGCGGCAGAGCCGGCCGGCGCCGCGGGCCTGCGGGTGCTCGGGCCGGCCCCGGCGCCGATCGCGAGGCTCCGGGAGCGGTTTCGCTACCACCTGCAGGTGCACGGGCCGGATGGCCCCGCGCTCCGCGCGCTCGTCGGCCGGGCGACGGCCGGCCTCAAGACGCCCGACGGGCTCGCCTGGATCGTGGACGTCGATCCGGTCGAGATGCTGTAGGCGGAAGGCGTTCGGCGCAGGGTAGGATGGCCGGCAGAAGGCCCCTCCATGTCCTACCGCTCCATCCGCGACATCCTCGGCGAAACGAGCCTCGAACGGAAGGTTCGCTTCCTGTTCGGCCTCTGCCTGTTCGTGCTGATCGCGGCCAGCTTCTGGTGGTATGGCAGCCGCACCGAGCAGCTGGTCTACACGAGCAGCCAGGCCACGGGGCGGCACGTCGTCGATGCGATCATGCTCCAGTATCACTGGAAGATGCTGGAGAAGGAGCAGCAATACGCCAGCACGATCGAGAGCCTGGAGAAGCGGCTGCCGCAGGAGAAGTATCGGTGGCGGATGCTCCGGCCCGACGCCACGCCGGAGGAGCGGGCCGAGTATCGGCCGCTCGACGAGAACGTGCTCGAGAGCTTTCTGGCGCGGCGGCCCGAGCCGGTGCGGCCGGGCGGGGCTGCGGGCGGGGGCGTCCCGTCCCTGCTCGGCGCGGCCGACGTGGAGTGTCGCGACTTCCGCACCGATGACAACCAGGAATACCACTACTACCAGCCGATCCGGTTTCGCCAGGACTGCGCGATCTGCCACGAGTATCGCGGCACGGTCGGCGCCGCCGGGGCGGGGCGGCCCAAGCTCGCCGAGGGCGACCTGATGGCGGTGGTCAAGGTGGTGATGTCGGACGCCGTCACGCGGAAGGCGATCAACTGGAACCGCGCGATCCTGCTGGCGACGGCGATCATCACGGTCTTTCTCGCGATGCTCGTGGCGTACGCGATCGTGCGGCATGTGATCGTCAAGCCGCTCGAGCATCTCCGCGAGGTGAGCGACGAGGTGCGGCGCGGCAACGTCGAAGCCAGGGCAGAGATCCACACGGCCGACGAGTTCGAGGAGCTTGGCGTGGCCTTCAACCGCATGCTCCGGGGGCTGATCGACACGCAGGAGGAGCTCAAGAAGGCCAACACCGCCCTCGACGACAAGGTCGACGAGCTGGCCCAGGCCAATCTCCACCTCTACGAGACGAACCGGCTCAAGGGCGACTTCCTGGCCACGATGAGCCACGAGCTGCGCACTCCTCTCAACAGCATCCTCGGCTTCTCCGACGTGCTGGGGGGCATCCCGTCGCTCGACGCGAAGCAGCAGCGGTATGTGGAGAACATCAGGTCGTCGGGGCGGATGCTCCTGGAGATGATCAACGACATCCTCGACCTCGCGAAGATCGAGGCCGGGAAGATGGAGATCCGTCCGACGGCCTTCCGGCTGGAAGCGGCCGTCAGCGCCCAGTGCGACATGATCCGGCCGCTGGCCGAGAAGCGACGGATCGACATCAACTTCGAGGTCGGTGCCGGGCTCGACGAGGTGGAGCAGGATCAGGGCAAGGTGCAGCAGATCCTGGCGAACCTGCTCTCCAACGCGGTCAAGTTCACGCCGGAAGGGGGCCGGGTCGACGTCATGGCCCGGCTCGTGGAGCCGGGTGACGGCCCGGCGGAGGACTTCGCCCTGGACGTCGTCGACACGGGCGTGGGCATCGCCGAAGGGGACCAGCAGACGATCTTCGAGAAGTTCCGGCAGGGCAGCGTCTTCCAGCGCGACGACGCGATGACCCGAGAGTTCTCGGGGACGGGCCTCGGGCTGTCGATCGTCCGCGAACTGTGTCGGCTGCTGGGGGGCGACGTGGAGTTGGAGAGCCAGTTGGGCCGGGGGAGTCGGTTTACGGTGACGCTGCCCCTGCGGCTGGATCGGGGCGGATCCGAGGAGCCCGCGGCCGCAGCCCGGAGCGTGGTCTGACGGGCACCGGCGGCCGTGGTGCCGCCATCGGGGAGAGGAACTGGCGCGATGCCCAAATCGAACGACGTCGAGGTGCTGCTGTTCACCGACGGAGCATGCAGCGGCAATCCCGGCCCGGGGGGCTGGGCCTACATCCTCCGCCATCCGCAGACCGGCCGGGAGTCGAAGGCCTCCGGGGCGGAGCCCGACACCACCAACAACCGGATGGAACTGACGGCGGTCGTCCGCGGCCTGGAGCAGCTCAAGCGACCGACGGTGGTGGAGCTCGTGACCGACAGCGTCTACGTGGGCACGGGGCTCTCCGACTGGATGCCCAAGTGGAAGGCCCAGGGTTGGCGGCGGAAGGAGAAGGGCCGGTTCGTGCCGGTCAAGAACGAGGACCTGTGGCGGGAACTCGACCGGCTCGCGGCCGCCCACACGATCCGGTTCACGCACGTGGCCGGCCACTCCGGCCACGCCGAGAACGAGGAATGCGATCGGCTCGCCGTCGAGGCATATCAGCGGCTGAAGCGGTAGCAGCCTGAGGCGGGTTCGGTGGCGTGGGCGGGACGGCTGGTCTGCAGTGCCGTCCCCTGGCGCGCGCCCAAGGGCTTGGATGGCGGGGCCCGCGAGGGGTCGCCGGTGCCAAGCGAGACGGCGTAGGAAACCGAGCGCAGCCTGGAGGGCGGAGCGAGGTTTGCTTCGAGCGAGCGGAAGGCAGGATGCCTGGAGCGAGCGTCCGGCGAGATGGCACCGGCAACCCCGAGCCACGCAACGGGTGGCATCATCGCGGCGCCGGTGTGGCTTACACTACGTGCTATGGATGCCGCCGCCCCCAGCCTCGAGCCGAGCCTCGCCACGCGGCTCGAGCGGCTGCCGGGCGTGGGCAGCTCCCGCGCCGAGAAGCTGGCCAAACTCGGGCTCGTCACGGTGCGGGACGCGCTGCTGCACTTCCCCCGCGACTACAAGGATTTCTCCGGCGCCCACGCCGTCGCGGACTTCGTCGAGGGGGAGCATGCGTCGGTGGCCGGGACGGTGAGCGAGGTGGCCTCGCGGACGACTTTTGCCGGCCGCTCGATGCTCACCGTCACGATCGACGCGGCCGGAGGGCGGGTGCGGGGCGTGTGGTTCAACATGCCCTTCATGGCCCGACGGTTCGAGCGCGGCATGCAGGTGGTGTTGGCCGGGCAGCCGCGGCGGGGCAAGGGGGGCTGGGAGTTCGCCCATCCGGAGGTCCGCTGGCTGGCCGGCGACGAGGCGGCCCACGGGTCGGAGTGGCTCTCCATCTACCCGCTCGCGGAGGGCGTGCAGCAGTCGCAGGTGCGGATCGCGGTGCAGGCGGCGCTCGAGCATGCGGCCGGCATCTGCCCGGAGGCGTTTCCCGAGGCGATGCTCGCCGAGAAGGGGCTGTTGCCGATCGACGTGGCGCTCAAGGAGATTCACTGCCCGTCGAGCCGCGCGGCGATCGACGCGGCCCGACGGCGGCTGGTCTACCAGGAGCTGTTCATGCTCCAGCTGGCGTTGCGGATGCACCGCGGGCGGCAGAAACGGGCCCACGCGGCCCCGGCGATTACCGTCGACCCACGGCTCGACGCCCGGATCCGGGCCCGCTTCCCCTTCGAGTTCACCGCGGCCCAGCGGCGGGTGTGCGGGGAGATCGCCGCCGACCTGGCCAAACCCGAGCCGATGAACCGGCTCCTGCAGGGGGACGTCGGCAGCGGCAAGACGGCCGTCGCGGTCTACGCGCTCCTGGCGGCGGTGGCCACGCCGGTGCCTGCGGCCGAGGGCGAGGCCGAGCCGGCGGGCGGCGGGAAGCCCCGGCGGTATCAGGCGGCGATCATGGCCCCCACGGAACTGCTCGCCCGCCAACACTTCGCCTCGCTCGAGCGGCTGCTCGCCGGCAGCGGCGTCGAGGTCCAGCTGCTCGTCGGCGGCCAGACGACGAAAGAGCGGCAGAAGATCGTGGACCGGATCGCCTCCGGCCAGACCGACATCGTCGTGGGCACGCAGGCGCTGGTGTTCGGATCGGCGACGTTTGGCCACCTCGGCCTCGTGGTGATCGACGAGCAGCATCGGTTCGGCGTGCTCCAGCGGGCGGTGCTCCAGCAGGGCACCGCCGAACCGCACACGCTGGTGATGACCGCCACGCCCATCCCGCGCACGATCGCGCACGCCGTCTACGGCGACCTCGACGTCTCGACGCTCGACGAGCAGCCGCCGGGCCGCCAGCCGGTGGCCACCTACCGGGTCACGCCCGCGGAGCTCGACCGGTGGTGGGAGTTTTTTCGCGGCAAGATCGCCGCCGGCCGGCGGGGCTACGTCGTCGTGCCGGCCGTCGAGGAGTCGAAGCGGGATCTGGCCACCATCTCCTCGGCCTTCGAGGAGCTTTCCCAGGGACCGCTGGAGGCGTTTCGGCTGGGGCTCGTGCACGGCCGGCTCAAGCCGGCGGCGAAGGCGGGCATCATGGACGACTTCCGGGCCGGGCGGCTCGACGTGCTCGTGGCCACGAGCGTGATCGAGGTGGGGATCGACGTGCCCGAGGCGACGATCATGACGATCCTCGACGCCGAATCGTTCGGCCTCGCCCAACTCCACCAGCTCCGCGGCCGCGTCGCCCGTGGACCGACGCGGGGGATCTGCGGGGCCGTGACCGGCTCCGGCGACCTGCCGCATCCGCGGGTCGACGCCTTCGTGGCGACCTGCGACGGTTTCGCCCTGGCGGAGCAGGACCTGCTGCTCCGCGGCCCCGGCGATCTGGTCGGCACGCGGCAGAGCGGGGCGCCTCCGCTCTACCTGGCGGATCTCCTGCGAGACTCGGCCGTGGTGGCCGAGGCCCGCAGCGACGCCCTGGCCGTGTTCGAGCAGGATCCGGAACTGGGCGATCCGAAGTACGACCGGCTCCGCAAGCTCGTGCTCGACCGCTGGGGCGCGATGCTCGGCCTCGGACAGGTCGGGTGAGCCGCCGGTAGAATGGTGATGTCCCGGGAGGCTGAACCATGCGGTGCAGGTCTGCGATGGTCGTGATGGCTGCGTGCGGCGCGGTCGGGGTTTGGTCGGTGGGGCCGCGGGCCGAGGATGCCGCGGCCCGCGACCGGGCGGCCTACGTCGGTACCTGGCGGGCCGTTTCGATCGAAGCCGACGGCAATCCCCAGCCGGCCCGCGACCGCAACATCGTCGTCGTCAATCGCGAGGACGGCACCTGGACGATGACGGTCGACGGCCGCGAGTCCAGCAGCGGCACGAGCACCATCGAACCGCTGGCCACGCCCCCCGAAATCGACATCGAGATCACCGCGGGCGACGGCGCGGGGTCGAAGCTGCTGGGAATCTACGAGCTCAAGCCCGATCGACGCCGCCTCTGCTTCCGCGGCGGAGCCGAGTGGAGGCCGCGGGATTTTTCCACCGTGGCCGGCAGCAAGGCCGTGCTCGTCACGTTCGAACGACAGTGACCGGTCAGCCCGCGGGCAGCGGTTCGGCCGTTCGCCACGTGGTGCCGTCCCGAACGACCCGGTGGTAGAGCGTGTCTCGCTCCACCGGCTCCCGGCCGGCCTCCCGGATCAGCTTCGTGATGTCGTCGACCGAGAGGATCTCGGGGGTCGTCGCTCCGGCGTCGTGGTAGATGAGTTCGTGCCGCACCGTGCCGTCGAGATCGTCGGCGCCATACGCCAGCGCCGCCTGCGCCGTGCCGATCCCGAGCATGATCCAGTAGGCCTTCATGTGGTCGAAGTTGTCGAGCACGAGCCGACTGATCGCCATCGTCCGCAGGCTCATCGCCGGCGAGGGTTTGGCGATGTGAGCGAGCCGCGTGTTTTCCGGGTGGAACGCCAGCGGGATGAACGTCTGGAATCCCCCCGTCTCGTCTTGGAGTTCGCGGAGCCGCAGCAGATGGTCGGTGCGGTGGTAGGCGTTCTCGATGTGGCCGTAGAGCATCGTGGCGTTGCTCCGCAGGCCGAGTTCGTGGGCCGTGCGATGGATCGTGAACCACTCCTGCGTGTCGGCCTTGTGCTCGCAGATCCGGTCGCGGACCTCGGGGTGGAAGATCTCGGCGCCGCCGCCGGGCAGGCTGCCCAGGCCGGCATCCTTGAGCTCTCCGAGGATGTCACGGATCGAACGCTTGGTCAGGTGGCAGAACCAGTTGATCTCGACCGGGGTCCAGGCCTTGAGGTGCAAGGTTGGGTAGGCGGCGTGGAGGATCCTGATGATGTTGAGGTACCAGTCGTAATCCTTCTGGTGGTGGAGGCCGCCCACGATGTGCATCTCGGTGGACCCGGCTTCGACAGCCTCCCGGCCGCGGGCCAGGATTTGCTCGTCGCTCATCACGTAGCCGCGGGCCTCGCGGAGATCGGCCCGGAAGGCGCAGAACGTGCAGCGGTAGACACAGACGTTCGTGGGATTGAGGTGAGTGTTGATGTTGTAGTAAGCGAAGTTGCCGTTCTTCCGCTCGCGGACGAGGTTGGCCAGTTCCCCGAGTTCGTGGAGATCGATGGCGGGATCCCAGAGCGACTCGGCCTCGGCGGCGTTGAGCCGCTCGCCCGCCTCCACCTTCTCGCGGATCGGATCGAGCGACGGCGTGATGGCTCGGATCATGGGAGTCTCGGGGTTGTGCGGGGCCTCTGGCCGGGCTTCAGTCGCCCGTCCGCACTACCAGAACCGCAAGCCGGGGATTTCTGCAACCGCCGCCCGGAACAGCCCTCGAAATGGGGGCCGGGCAACCCCGGGCGGACCGAAATTTATTAAGTTGACGCGACAATCCTGCATCGTCCCCCCTCCTTCGCAGCGAGTTCTCGATGCCCGCTCTCCTTTCGCTCCCTCTCGTTTCCCTGCCGCTTGCCTTCATGGGGCAGACGTTCGAGTGGGGCGACATGGTGATCGTCGGGCTGCTGGTCCTGCTCGAGGGGGTGCTGTCGATCGACAACGCCCTGGTGCTCGGGCTATTGGCTAAGCGGCTGCCGCCGCACCAGCGGCCGAGGGCCCTCTCGTACGGGCTGATCGGGGCCTTCGTGTTCCGGGTCTTGGCCATCGCCACGGCGAGCTTCCTGCTGAAGTGGACCTTCGTGAAACTGCTCGGCGGCGGCTACCTGATCTTCATCGCCGTCAAGCACTTGTTCTTCGAATCGCAGGAGGAGGACGGTGAGAAAATCGTGCTCGACGCCTCGGGCAACCCGGTGTTCGTGGACGCCGAGACCGGCGGCGGGTTGACCGCCGCCCAGGAAGACATCGAGATCAAGGAGCGCGTACCCGTCGGCTCGTCGCTCGTGACGGGTGAGGAGACGGCCACTGCACCTGAGGTTGCCGGCCGGTCTCGTGGGCCGACCAAGCGGCGGCGAACGCCTTCCTTTTGGGCCACCGTCGCCGTGATCGAACTCACCGACGTGGCGTTCGCGGTGGACTCGATCCTCGCGGCGATGGCTCTGGCCGGCAGCCGGCAGGAGAAACTCTGGGTGGTGATCGCGGGCGGGATCCTGGGTGTCGTTCTGATGCGGTTCGCCGCGGCCGTGTTCGTCAAACTGCTCGACCGGTTTCCCCGGTTCGAGGAATCGGCCTACCTGCTCGTGATCGTGATCGGGCTCAAGCTGGTCGCCGATTGGGGCCTCAACAGCGACTGGTCGAAGGCGTTGCCGGGCTTCGAGTCCCAACGGCATCAGGCGGTCGAGCGGTACGAGGGCTGGCTCGACGCGAGTTGGCCACTGACGGTCGGCGGCATGAAGCATGATCACGCCGCGCCGGCCCACCCCGGCGACGACGCGCATCCCACCGGCGGGATCCCCCACGTGCCCCACCTCCTCGACTTCCACGACCTGCGGCGGCCCGAGTGCCTCGCGTTTTGGTCGTTGATGGCCGCTTGTTTCGGGATCGGCTTTCTGCCCAAACGGCAGCACGCGGGAGCAGCCTGAACCCGCCGTGGGGGGTGGCAGCGCGACGGATCGCCGCCGCGGGCTGCCGGCTCAGTCCTCGTCAATGTGCAGTTTGTGCATGATGCGATGCACGAACGGGGCGAGGGCCAGCGACGCCGCGCCGATGAACAAGAGCCCCGAGAACAGGGCGTAGAACGACGCGAACAGTTTGCCGGCCTCGCTCTCGACCCGGTCGACCGGGCCCATGCCCCCGAGGATCATTGACGCGTTGACGAGCGCGTCGATCCAGGGCAGGCCGGCGAGGAAGTGGTAGCCGAGCACGCCCATCCCGAGCGCGGCCCCGACCAGCGCTGAGGCGGCCAAGACGTAGCCCACGACGCGGGCGACGAAGGCCTGCCGCGACAAGAGAGGGGCGGAGCGGTGCTCGAACATGGGCGGGATGGTAGCAGAACCGACGCTAGCGGCCGCCGCTCGGCTGCGGGTCGGCCGGTACGGGGTTGAGATCGATCCAAACCTCGTCGCCGACGGCGATCCGCTGGAACGGCTCCGGATCGAATTCCACCTCCAGGCTGCCGGCCACCCGGCTCCAGGTCGCCCGCGTGATGTGTCCCACGCGGGTGCGGCCGGTCGCCGTCTTCCGAAACACCGGATCCCCGAGCGCCACCTGTGGTCGCACGGTCAGGCCGCCGTTCTTGCCGAGGTGGGCCGGGGTGTCGCCGAGGTAGTCCGCGTCGTGGCTCTCGATGACCTCGAACCGGAACGCCATGCCCGGCGGGGCCGGCGGGAGCGAGGGCTCCTCCTCGGCCGCCCGGGTGACCCGAGCAACCGGCGCGGCCGTCGCGAGCGCGAGTCCAACCACAGTGGCCGTCAGCCACGACGGCGGCGATCCGCCCGCGGTCCGGCCACGCCGCTCTTGGTGCATCGTCATCGAAGTCTCCTCGGGGAGGGGGGGAGTCCTGGCGGCCGCGGAGCCTACACCCCGCGCGTCCCGAGGCTCAACCGCGGGCCGGCCGTCACAGCCAGAGGTCGGTGGCGATCGCCGCGAGGAGCACGACACCGATGGCGGCGTTGGCGGTGAAGAACGCCTGGTTGACCCGGGAAAGGTCGTCGGGGCGCACGAGGGCGTGCTCCCAGGCGAGCAATGCCGCGATCGCGGCGAGCGCGGCGAAGTAAATCCAGCCGAGCTGCGGGACGACCGCCGGCAGGACCGCGAGCACGAGGAGGGTCGCGAGGTGCAGCCACTTGGCCCGCCGCAGGGCCCGCGGCACGCCCAGCCGGGCGGGGACACTGTAGAGGCCGCGGGCCGCGTCGAAGGCGGCATCCTGGCAGGCGTAGATGATGTCGAAGCCGGCCACCCAGGTGGTCACGGCCAGCCCGAGGATCGCGGCGGGCAGCAGGTCGACCGGGTCGCGGAGGAGCGTCTCTCCCCGGAGCGCGATCCAGGCGGCGACGGGGGCCAGCCCGAGCGCCGCGCCCAGCCAGAGGTGGGCCAGCGACGTGAATCGCTTGGCGAACGAATAGCCGAGCAGCCAGGCGAGCACCGGCACCGAAAGCACGAGCGGCAGCCAGTTGGGGAGAAACAGCAGCGTGGCGGCGACGAACGCGGCCGCTGATGCCACCACGAGCCCGAGCACCTCGCTCGTGCTCACGGCGCCCCGGGGCAGGTGCCGTGACGCCGTCCGCGGGTTGTCGGCGTCGATCGCCCGGTCGACGAGCCGGTTGAACGCCATCGCCGCGGTCCGGGCCGACACCATGCAGGCGAGAATCCCGAGCACGGGCCGGGCGAGCGACCATGGCTCCGCGAGCGACCAGCGGCCGTCGCCGCCCAGGCGGATCGCGATCAGCGCGGCCATCACGGCGAACGGCAGGGCGAAGATCGTGTGGCTGAACCGGACGAGCTCGAGGTAGGTCCGGAGCCGAGAGCCCGCGGGAGCCGGCGGAGGGCCGCCGCCAGCCGAGAGATCCGTGGCCGGCGTCAGCGTGGTCGTGGCCGTCATGCCTCCGACCCCCAGCGGCGGACGAGCGAATTGGCCACGCCCAACTGGTCGCAGATCCGTGCCACCACGAAGTCCACGAGGTCGTCCACCGTCTCGGCCCGGGCGTAGAAGCCGGGCGCGGCCGGCAGCACCACCGCCCCCGCCTCGTGGATCGCCTGCATATTTTTGAGTTGCGGCAGCGAGAGGGGCGTCTCGCGGGGCACGACCACGAGCTTTCTCCGTTCCTTGAGGTGCACCTCGGCCGCTCGGTGGATCAGGTTCTCGCCCATCGCGTGGGCCACCGCGGCCAGCGTGCTGCCGCTGCACGGGCAGATCACCATCCCGGCGGTCAGGAACGAGCCGCTGGCAATCGGGGCCATCAGATTCTTGTGATGGTGGTAGTGAAGCCGGCCCGCCGTCGGCACCGCGCCTCCCAACAGGTCGGCGACGTTGAATCGCTCGAGATCGACCCGCCGCCCAAGCTCCTCTTGGATCACCGCTTGGCCCGACGGGCTCACCGAGAGATGCACCTCCCGGCCCGCGGCCAGCAGGACCTCGAGCAGACGGACTCCGTACGGAGCCCCGGACGCGCCCGTGATCGCGACGACGAGCGGGCCAGTGTCAGCCACGGCCTGCTCCCGTGGTGGCGGGGGCGGCGGTCCGCGTCGCGATCGTAAGTGTGGCGATCCCGAACGTCAGCGGAACCATCTCGACCGCGTCGAAGCCGGCCGCCCGCACGATCGTGGCCAGCCGTTCTCCCGAGGGAAACTCCTCCACCGACTGGTTCAGATAGGTGTAGGCATCGGTGCCGTTGCGGGCCACCGCGTTGCCCAGCCGCGGGAGGACGTTGCGGAAATACCACAGATAGCCCGCGCGGACGAGCGCCGACCGGGGCAGCGAAAACTCCAGGATCGCGAGCTTCCCCCCCGGCTTCGTCACCCGGGCCATCTCGGCCAGGCCCCGCGCCGTGTCGGCGATGTTTCGCAGGCCGAACGCCACGGTCACCAGGTCGAACTCGGCGTCGGCGAACGGCAGCCGCATCGCGTCGGCTTCCACCCAATCGATCGCCCGGCCGACCTTGGCGGCCTTGACCTCGCCCCGGTCGAGCATCGGCCGGCAGAAGTCGCTGGCCACGATCCGCACGGCGGGCCCCGCCTTGGCGGCGTAGGCCAGCGCCAGGTCGCCCGTGCCGCAGCAGACGTCGAGCATGGCTCCGGCCGGCGGGGGCGGCGCCCGACGGACGGTCGTGCGCCGCCAGAGCACGTCGATCCCACCGGAGAGCAGCCGGTTGACCAGGTCGTACCGCGGGGCGATCTCGGCGAACATGCTTCGGACTCGGTCGCCGCTCTTGTCGACGCCGGCGGAGTCCGACGGGCCACCGTGGCCGGGGCGGGGCGGATCTCCTATCGTGGCGGCTTGGTCGGCGATCACGGGACCTGCTCTCGTGGAGGATGCCGGCCGCGACAGGCAGGCTCGGATTCGCGACATGCGCTGGCAGTGCCACGACCTCTTTCATCGTATGCCGCCGGGGGCGACCGCGGGAGGGATCGCCGTGGTGATCGATGTCTTGCGGGCTTC
>JBILOA010000240.1:0-4163 GCA_044374735.1 Pirellulales bacterium
CTGACCAACGCGGCGAGCATCGCCGGGCTGCTGCTCACCACCGAGTCGCTGGTGACCAACCTCGACAAGGACGACGCGAAGAAGCGGAAGATCGAAGGCAGCGTCAGGTAGGCCCGCGGCGGAGCCGCCCTGGGCCGGTGAGGAGCCATGGTCGACCAGCGCGACTACTACGAAGTGCTCGGGGTCGCCAAGCGGGCCTCGGCGACGGAGATCACCGCCGCCTACCGCAAGCTCGCGATCCGGTTCCATCCCGACAAGAATCCGGGTGACACCGAGGCCGCGACGCGGTTCAAGGAGGCGGCCCGGGCCTTCGAGGTGCTTTCCGACGAGGACCTCCGCAGCCGCTACGACCGGTTCGGCCACGCCGGCGTCGAGGGCGGCCGGCGGCACGACTTCAACGACATCTCGGACGTCTTCGAGGCCTTCGGCGACCTGTTCGGCGGCGGGATCTTCGGCGGGGCGAGGCAGCGGCAGTCGCGGGCCCGAAAGGGCCGCGACGTGTTCTGCCAGGTGCGGCTGACGCTCCTGGAGGCAGCCCGCGGGGTCACCAAGACGATCGAGTTCGAGCGGCACGAGACCTGTGGCGAGTGCGACGGCAGCGGCGCCCGGAAAGGGACGCAGCCGCAACCCTGCGATTACTGCGGCGGCAGAGGACAGGTGGTCCAGTCGGCCGGGGTGTTCCGGCTCCAGACCACGTGCCCGGCCTGCCGCGGCGCGGGTGCGGTGATCCGCGACCGCTGCCCGGCCTGCGCGGGCGAGGGAATGACGCAGGAGCAGGCAGCCCGCAAGGTCACGATCCCGGCGGGCGTGGATCGGGACGTGCGGGTCAGGCTCGCCGGCGAGGGCGAACCGGGCGCGGCCGGCGGGCCGCCCGGCGACTGCTACTGCGTGATCGAGATCGAGGAGCATCCCTTCCTCGTGCGGGAAGGCAAGGATCTCCACTGCGAGGTGCCCATCAGCTTCACCCAGGCCGCGCTCGGGGCGACGGTGGACGTGCCGACGCTCGACGGGGCGAAGCCGCTGGAGATCGCCCGGGGCACCCAGCCGGGCGACGTGATCCGCGTCCGCGGGCTCGGCATGCCGGAGGTGCGGGGTCGCGGCATCGGCGACCTGCACGTCCACGTCAATGTCGAGGTGCCCAAGAGCCTGTCCCCACGGAGCGAGGAGCT
Organism: Pirellulales bacterium; assembly: GCA_044374735.1. Classification (GTDB taxonomy): domain Bacteria; phylum Planctomycetota; class Planctomycetia; order Pirellulales; family UBA1268; genus QWPN01. The sequence goes on from JBILOA010000240.1 coordinate 1,170, forward strand.
GCTGCGAGAACTGGCCGCCGAGGAGCACGCGAGCGTGAGCCCGAAACGCACGAGCTTCTTCAGCCGGCTTGCCGAGTACTTCCAGGGGCGGGAAACTGCGGGGGACGCAGAATCCCGCGTCGATCAGGAGCCCCCCACATGACCTCCCACGATCCCGGCGACGATTCCACCGCGACCGGTGAGCCGATCGCCTCGGCTGCGCCCCCGGACGGCGTCGCCCCGAGTGCGGCCGAACTGCAGGATCGCCTGCTTCGGCTTCAGGCCGAGCTCGAAAACTTCCGCAAGCGCGCCCGTCGGGAGTATGACGACGCCCAGCGGTACCGTGAGATCGACCTGCTCCGCGACCTGCTGCCGGTGCTCGACACCGTGCAACGGGCGATCGACGCGGCGGAGAAGACCGACGACGTCGAGAGCCTCCGCGCCGGTTTCCGGATGACCGCCCAGCAGATCGAGAAGCTGCTGGCCGCCCACGGGTGTGCCACGATCCCGACCGATGACCAGCCCTTCGACCCGACCGTGCACGACGCCATCCAGCAACTGGCGGTGCCCGGCAAGGCCGCGGGCACGGTGGTCGCGACGGCGAGCCGCGGCTTCACGCTCCACGACCGGGTGGTGCGTCCCGCCCAGGTGATCGTCGCCAAGGAGTGATCGATGCCGACCTATGACTACGTCTGCGATGGTTGCGGCCACGCGTTCGAGCTCTTCCAGTCGATGACCGACGAGGTCAAGAAGACGTGCCCGAAGTGCAAGAAGAAGAAACTCCGGCGGTTGATCGGCACCGGCGGCGCGATCGTCTTCAAGGGTTCGGGCTTCTACAAGACCGACTACCGCAGCGAGTCATACAAGAAGGGTGCCGCGGCCGATTCGGGCGGCGGGAAGTCTGACTCGGGCAAGAAGTCGGACTCCGGCGGCGCGCCGGCCAAGGGATCGGGCGAGGGCTGAACCGATGCCCCGCTGCCCGGTCTGCGACGCCCCCGTGAACCTGGAGACGACCCCGACGGTGCCGTTTTGCAGCGACCGCTGCCGGCTGATCGACCTCGGCCGCTGGCTCGACGAGGGCTACGCATTGCCCGAGCCACCCCGGGCCGACGACGACGAAAGCCCCGACGAGGCGCCACCGGGCGCCGAGGACTGACGGCCCGGCGGCCAAGGCGTATACTCCCCGCCCGGCGGGCAAGCGGCCCCCAGCCCTCGCAGGTGATCCATGACCAGCGCCCCTGCCCCGTCGGGAAGCATCGTCCACGAGATTCGCTGGAGCGACGCGCTCCCCTGGTGGATCTTGTTCCGTGCGGCCGGCGCGGCGTTTTCGCCGACGGTGATCCTGCTGGCGGCGCTCGGGGCCGCGGCCGTGTGGGCGGGGTGGTCGGCGGCGGATCGGGCCGGCCTCGTGGTGCCTGTGGCTGGGCTGGCTCCGGCCGATGGCGGTCTGGCCCTGCCCGCGCCGGGCGGCGGGCCCGTGGTCGCCGATCCGCTCGCTCCCAGTGAGACCACCCTCGGCTGGATCCGAGGCCTCGCGGGCTGGCTCCCCGCGACCGTCACGGAGGCGGCCCGCCTGGTGGCCCTCCCCTTTCGCCCCACGACCGCGCCGGCCGTCGCCGCCGCCGCGTTGGCCCGCGTGGGCTGGTTCGTGCTCGTCTGGGCCATCTTCGGCACGGCGATCTCGCGGTGTGTCGCGCTCAAGCTCGCCGGTGAGGAGCCGATCGGCCCGCTCGGCGCGGTCGCATATGGGTCGAGGAAGTGGCCGCCAGCCTTCAACTCGGTGGTGTTCGTGCTGGTCGGGATCGCCGCCCTGAGCGTGCCCGGGGCGCTGCTCGGCCTGGCGATGCGGACCGAATGGGGACTGTCGCTGGCAGGAGCCGTGTGGCCGCTGGTCCTGCTCGGCGCGGTCGTGCTCGCGATCCTGGCCGTCGGCCTCGTCGCGGCTTGGCCGCTGATGGTGGCCGCGATCGGCGTCGAGCGCGGCGACAGCTTTCAGGCGATCTCGACCGCGTTTTCCTACCTCTACCAACGGCCGCTGCACTACGCGTTCTACCTGCTCGTGGGCCTGCTCGTGGCGTTCCCCACGCTGGCGGCCGCCGGCCTGTTCGCCGACGCCACCGGCACGCTGGCGCTGTGGGCGGCGAGTTTCGGCATGGGTCACGACCGCACCGCGGCGGTGGTCGACGGCCTGGCGGCGGCCGGCCCCCTGGCCGAAACCTGGGGGCTCGGAGCGCTGCGGTTCTGGACCCGCGGCCTCGCGAACCTGCTGGCCTCGTTCGGCTGGGGCTACTTCTGGGCGATCGCCACGGCCGCCTATCTCGTGCTCCGCCAGGATGTCGACGGCACGCCCCTCGACGAGGTGGTGATCGACGAGCCCGGCAGCCAGGCGACGTAATCCGCGGTTCGACCCGACGCACCCGCGGGCTCGATCTCGACTCGCGTTGAGGGACGACGCGATCGAATGCCGGAGGATCGCAGCGATCGGCGCGGAGGTCGTGGTAACCGACCCCCACCTCCGGCCGCATCCGATCCAGAGCAGCCTGCACGCGAAAGCCGCTGCCTTAGGGCCAGCCTGCGGTGCGAGGGCAGCGGCTTATCCGTCGCGGGGCAGTCGGGAGAGGTGTGCGAATCGGCCGCCACCCGGCAGATTCGCTGTGATGTCCGGTTCGGCGAGCAGATTTCGCTTTTTGCTTGAAATCGAGCAGCCGTTGCGGCTCCTGCTTCGGAAAGCCGTCACGCCTCAAAGCATCGCAGCCTTGCGACTCCATCATGCCCGCAAGATGAACCCGATCCGTGAGTCCGCCCCGCGGTCACAGGCTGGGATGATGCATGATTTTGCCGGAGCACGAGGCTCGCGCATTGATGGCATGTTTGACGACGGGTCGGCCACCTCCCTTCGGTATGTCCGGCGCCAACCCTCTGCAGTGACTGCGGCCGGGTTGCGGCCAGGACCGATTCCAAGCATCATCGCTGCAGTGACGACGCTCGTTCCTCCGCGGGCCCCCCTGGCATGGC
>JBILOA010000241.1:0-4153 GCA_044374735.1 Pirellulales bacterium
GGGCGTGGAGTGGTGCACGGGCCAGCGGGTCTTCGATCCTTCCATCTATTACTTCTTCAAGATCCCCACGATCGTCGATCCGGTGACGATCGCCTGGATCGTGGCCGGGGCGATCGGCATCGCCGTGGCGTCGAGCGTGCTTCCCGCGCTGCGGGCGGCCCGGCTCCAGCCAGTGGAGGCCCTGCGGCATGAGTAGCGCCACGCTCGACCGGCCCGTGTCGGCCACCGCCTCGTCGGCTGCGGCGAGCCTGCTCGCCGTCCGCGCCTTGCGGAAGCGGTATCGCTCGGGCGACAAGCTGCTCGAGGTGCTCCGTGGCGTCGACTTCGACCTGGCGCCGGGGGAGTTCGTCTCGGTGATCGGCCAGAGTGGCTCCGGGAAAAGCACGCTCCTCCACCTGATGGGCCTGCTCGACGGCGCCGACTCGGGGAGCGTGCATCTGGCCGGCCGGCGGGTCGACGACCTGCCGGGTCGCGAGCGGGACCGGCTCCGGAACACCGACATCGGGATGGTGTTCCAGGCCTACCATCTGCTGCCGGAGCTGACGGCGCTCGAGAACGTGCTCGCGCCGCTGCTGGTTCGCCACGGCGTGTTCGCCTGGTGGCGGGAGCGGGTCGAGGCCCGGCGGCGGGCGACCGATCTGCTGACGCGGTTCGGCCTCGGCGAGCGGCTCCACCACAAGCCGCGGCAGCTCTCCGGCGGCGAGATGCAGCGGGTGGCGATCGCCCGGGCCCTCGTGGGCGGCCCACGGCTGCTTCTGGCCGACGAGCCGACGGGCAATCTCGACGCCGAAAGCGGGGCCGGAATCCTCGACGTGCTCACCGCGTTGAACCGCTCCGAGGGGCTTTCTATAGTGCTCGTGACCCACGACGCCTCGATCGCCAGGCGGGCGGATCGGATCGTGCGGCTCGTGGCTGGACGCGTCGAGACGGCCTGACGCCGTCGGCCGGTCGGCCCGATCCCTGCCTCCTCCGGTGCTCCCATGCCGCGCATGATCTTCATGAACGACTCGCTCGTGCCGGAGCACGAGGCGAAGGTAAGTGTCTTCGACCACGGGCTGCTCTACGGCGACGGGGTGTTCGAGGGCCTGCGGAGCTACGCCGGGAAGGTGTTCCGGCTCGACGCCCACCTCGACCGGCTCTATGCCAGCGCTCGGGCGATCTGCCTGGAGATTCCGCTCGCCAAGGCTGCCATGGCCAAGGCCGTGATCGACACGCTCGCGGCCAACAACCTCACCGACGGCTACGTGCGGCTGGTGGTGACCCGCGGCGCCGGGAGCCTCGGGCTCGACCCCAACAAGACGAGCCATCCGCAGGTGATCGTGATCGCCGACACGATCAGCCTTTATCCGCGGGAGTTCTACGACCAGGGCCTGCGGATCGTGACGGCCGCCACGCAGCGGACGCAGTCGGCCGCCCTCTCGCCGCGAATCAAGTCGCTGAACTATCTCAATAACATCATGGCCAAGCTCGAGGGCCTCCAGGCCGGCTGTGTCGAGGCCCTGATGCTCAACCACAAGGGAGAAGTGGCCGAGTGCACGGGCGACAACATCTTCGTCGTCCGCTCTGGCCGGCTGCTGACGCCCCCACCCGACGCCGGGATCCTCGAGGGGATCACCCGCAACGCCGTGATGGAGCTCGCCGTGGCTGCCGGGATCGACTGCCGCGAGCAGACCCTCGTGCGGCACGACCTCTACACGGCCGACGAATGCTTCCTGACGGGCACCGCGGCCGAGGTGATCCCCGTCGTCGAGATCGACGGCCGGAAGATCGGCGCGGGCCTGCCCGGCCCGGTCACCCAGCGGCTCACGGCCGACTTTCACGCGCTCGTGCGCCGGTCGGCGGGCTAGCCGCGGCGAGGCAGATCCGATCGCCCCCCGCCTGCTTGGCCCGATACATCGCCTCGTCGGCGGCCGCGATCAGCGCGGCGGGGTCGGTGCCGTCGCCTGGTGACTCGGCGATGCCGATAGACACGGTGATCGCCTCGAGGATGCGGCAATCACCGGCGGCTGGATCCTCGACCAGGCGTTGCAGGAGCGGCTCGAGCCTTGCGATCGCCTCGGCCGCCGTGGCGGCCGGCAGGATGACCACGAACTCGTCGCCGCCGAACCGGCACGCGACGTCGGCGTCGCGGCGACCTTCCTCGAGCACCGTCGCCAACGCCCGCAGCACGCGGTCGCCCGCGAGATGGCCGTGGCGGCGGTTGTAGTCGCGAAACCGGTCGAGGTCGAGGAGCGCCACGGCGAGCGGTCGGCCGAGTCGGGCCGCCTCGTGGCAGTGACGCTCGAGCGCCTCCTCCATGACGCGGCGGTTGGCCAGCCCGGTGAGCGGGTCGCGGGTGGCCAGAGCCCGCAATCGATCCCGCTCACGGAGGCCCGCAAGGGCCCGGCGACAGGTGTCGTCGATCGCGTGGGCGACTGCCGGTGAGCGAACCGTCGCCCGGGCAGAGGCGGCAGTCGCCTCGGCGTCCGCGAGCGAGTCGCATCCCTGCAGCTCGAGCGAGAGCCGCCAAAGCAGGGCCAAGTCGGTCGCGGTCAGGCCGTCGGGCAGTGAGGGCAGGGACATGGAACTGTTCGTTGCCCGTAAACGCCCACCTGACCTCACGCCGCTCGCCGAGTTTACACCCCAGGCTGTGGGGCCGCGGCGTGAAGCCCTGCGGGCCATAGCGGTCGCCCGGCGGGCGACCTGGAGGGTCGTGCCGGTGCTTCGTCGCGTCTGGTTCCGGCCGGGGCGGCCGCCGCGTCGCGGCCGAAACTCTGAGAGGTTCCGGGGTGGTGGGAGTTCTCCAGGGAGGGAGGCGGTTCACATGATGCGACCGATCGTATGCGCGGCGGTGACCGCCGTGATGGCGTGGGGCATGGCGGCGGTCCGGGCCGACGAGCTCGGCACCGAGGTCGATCTGACCACGTTCGGGCGGGAGGCGGCCCAGCCCGCCTCGGTCTGGGACGACCTGCCCCTGGAGGACGTGGGCCGCCGGTTCGGCACCGCCCCCCGGCGGTTCTACATCTCGGGCATGATCGGCCCGTCGTTCGCGCAGGTGACCAGCCCGGCCGACAACCTGCTGCTCAGCGAAGAGACGCTCTTCGCCGCCGGCGGCGCGATCGGCGTCGCCTTCGAGCGGCACAACGGTCGGCTTCGGCTCGAGACCGAGGGCATGGGCCGGAGCACGTATGACGCCCCGTTCCTGGCGACCCCCACTCCCGGCGACACCACGATCCTGACGAACAACTGGTCGGTGATGGAGAACATGTGGCGCGACTTCATGCTCACCGAGCGGTTCGGGATCTACGGCGGCGGTGGCATCGGTGCGGGGGGTTACATCCTCGGCGAGCAACTCGAGGGCGACAAGGAGTATGCAGACCCGGGCGCGAGCTTCGCCTGGCAGTTCGGCGGCGGGTTGCTCTGGGAGATTTCCAACCGGCTGACCTTCGACGTGGGCTACCGTTACTTCCACATCGACACGATCACCCAGCCGGGCGTGGAGCCCAACCAGTTCTCGGCGAGCGAACTGATGTTCACCCTGCGGCTCTACGAGCCGTTCCGCAACTGGGGCCGGTGAGCCGGGCCGCGGAAAAGGGAGGGGGATCCGGCCGGGTTTAGGCCAATCCGCCCATTTTTTGCAGGTTCGGCAACCGGGGGCTAGCCTTGGCTGGTATGTGAAGGCTGGCCCTGCGGTCACGGGATCGAAGCCTCAGCCGGTGCGGTTCCCCGTTCCCGAGAGGCTCCGATGCCGTCGCTTGTGCGGTCGCTGTTTCCCCGTTCCCGTCAGCCGGTTCGTTCCTCCCGCCGTCGCGGCGCGCGTCCGCGTCGGGCCGGGCAGGCCTGGGGCCGGAAGCGGAAGGCCGAAGAGCGGCGTGGCTCGCTGAACCGGCGACGGTCCCAGCGTGGCGTGCGGCCGGGCCTCGAGAGCCTCGAGTCGCGGGCGATGCTCGCGGCCGACGACATCATCGTCAGCCTCGTCGGCAATCAGGTCGTGCTCACGCTCGACCCGGCGGGCACGACGGTCACCGACCTGAGCACGGCCTACGCCACGAAGGCCGGCGTGCTCACGATCACGGCGGCGAGCGCCGGCAAACTCTCGGCGGCCGCGCCGATTCCCGGGGTCACGATCGACCCGGCCACCGACACGATCGCGGTCAACCTCAAGACGATTCCC
>JBILOA010000008.1:0-13336 GCA_044374735.1 Pirellulales bacterium
AGGCTCATGGCATCGGACGCCGTCGTGAGCGACATTAGCGAAACATCAACCCTTTTGGGGCCGGATGCCGTTGATATCGCGACTGAGCTCGCCCGCAAGCGCGGCCCGCTGTCACTTCCCCACCTTAAATACATTACCGTCGATGCTCTGCGGGCTTTGGTGCAAAAGGTCGATATCGAGCTCATGCCCCTCGACGAAATGTTCGTCTTTGACAAAGACGCGTGCATCGTGCCGGCCGCAGATGTGGTTCCGGAGTTGTTCCTCGACTTCAATCGAACTCATCAACCGCCGCGAGTTCTCGACGATAAACAGCGATTCTACGCACACTGACGTGCGGCGAGCGCGACTCGATGGCAAGCGTCGAATGATTTGCGGATGTGTGGGCATTGCAGAGACGTCACTCACCTCGACGTAAACGTTCACGTGCGTCAGTACCCTGTCAGCATGTCCGACTCTTGTGGCCGCAAGACGAGCTACGTTTATCACGCCATGAGCCGCGTGCCAAACCAGGCGTTGGGCCAGCTGCGCAATCGCGACGTACCTTTGCTCATGTTCACCCATGACGTTCCACTCGTTGGCCAGAGCCTTGATCTAGAGGTAGGCACGCCGAACCAAGCGATGCAGCAGAATCGCGATAACGTCCTGCGATATTGAGAATCCAGTGGCTGCGATCTGCTGATCGCGAGCGTTCGGTTCAACATTGAGCGTTCGATGCGAATCACCATCTCGTGCCTTCTGACGCTCTGGCTCGCTGGTACGCTTCCCGGCTGCCATCGGCGGGAGCCAGCCGCTTTGGTCCGGCCAGCGGTTGCTGCCGATGCCGAAGTCAAGAGGGATGACGCTAGCCCCGCAACGATGGACATTGAAAAAACGTCGCTCGTAGAGGTCGCGCCTGTTGACGCGGAGGCGACGCTCACCGTTCGAATGGTCATTCCACAGCTAGGCGAAAGCGAGGAAACTTTCTATCTGAAGAAAGTCGTTACGCACACGATTTTCAATCGAAACACCGACGGCAGTTATTCCGGTTCAATGACTGTGCAACAGACAAAAGCTGATTGCTTTCGGTGGTGCGGGAATGGCAGCGGCTATGGCGGTAGCACTCAGGTTTCATTTTCTCCACCCGATCGCGTCAATGTCTCGATTCATCGGTCCTGGACTTTCCCGGATGGCGTAAAGGGTGGGGCTCGCGGCGAAATCGAAGTTCCGTGGATGGGAAAAGCACAAAAAGCGTTCGGCGACGGAGCGGCATTACACGCGGCCTTCATCGCCGTTGACGATCCGAAGCCATGAAGTGGAAATGGCCCTAGGCTTTGAACCGAACCAACCGATGCAATGGACTCGCGATGAGGCCCAGCGGCGTGGATAATGCTGCGGCCGCGAGCCGCTGATCGCAATCGTTCGATCATAGAAAGCAAGGAAAGGAAGCCGTGTTGCATCTTCGGCGATCCTATTGTGTTGTCGCTACAGTCGTTCTCGCCTTCGATGCGATCCAGGCCGCTCCCCAGAGTCCGGAGGCTAGCCCCAAGACCCCGACGCGGTACGAATCACACGCAGTGATATTGGACGAAGAGCAACGATCCGCGATTCAAGGGTTTGTTGGCAGAGTGTGGCTACCTGCATTAGGCGAACTGACTCCACTGGACGCGAGAGCACTCGCGACCGTAAGGGGCGATGTCCAGATTCGCGTGCCTACTCTTTCACCGGAAGCCGCTCGTGAGCTTTCTGCACATTGCGGCTATCTCTGTATCAGTGGCCTTCGGAACGTACCCGACGACGTCGCAAAGTCATTAGAGGGGCATCGAGGTGGACTGTGTCTACCGGACTGCGAGTCGCTCTCGGCGGCAAGCCTGCGAAGCATCACACGATCTTCCGAGGGGTACCTAATGCTTCAGATATCGTCTATTCCAAGCGGCGCTGACGAAGCGCTCGCCAACTTTACCGGCTTGTTGAGGCTGTGGAACATGGAACGACTTGAGGACCGGTCGGCCACGGCGCTAGCGCAGCGAAGCGGCCCCCTACAGATAACAGTGTCTGAACTCAGCACGAGAGCCGCGACTTCATTGGCCAAGTGCCGCGGGTCAGTGGGGCTCGGGTTGGGGCGCGACGGTTCTCCCTGTGTGCTCACGAGGGAAACAGCTGCCGCCCTGGCGAATCTCAATGGAACGATTGGATTGTCACACGTCATATGCCAACCGAATGCGGAAGCCATAGCCGAGGCCCTAGCAGCATTCTCGGGCGATCTGTGTCTCTATGAAGATTTTCCCTCTACGTCGCCTGGCGTTGCGAGACATCTTGGGCGTCAAACAAGATCGCTTACGCTCGGCCTTCCGGAACAACAGCGACTTGACGTTATTGAAATTTGCCCGAGCAGCGAGAGCAATGTCGAGATATACGGCCCCGCGGAGTATTCCGAAGCCGCAGCGGCATCCCTGAGCCACACCCGTGCAAAGCTCACCATCGCTGGAATAGAGCGGCTTGGTCTTAGAGTCGCTTCGATATTTGCCAGGCACGCCGGGCCTCTTGAGATCAGCTTCAAGCAGCCTATTCCTCAACTTGATGGCGAGGTGATCGCCGCATTGGCTTGCCATCGTGGTTCGCTTTGCCTACCCGCGCACGTTGTTCGGGAAGATACGATTGAGGCGTTGTTGGCGCATGTCGGAGGATTGGAGTTGGTAGGGTGGACGGTGTCGGACAATGACGGCCGCTCAGCACTACGGAAGGCCCCCCCGATCTCTCAGGAGCTGTTTTCGCGGCTTGCACGTTACGACGGGCCCCTCCGATTAGCCGGCGACTTAACCGATTCACAGTTGATGGCTCTTGAGGCCCACTTGGGGGATCTCGTTGTGGACGAGCTCCCTAAATCTGCGCTGGTTGCTGAAAGTCTCCTAAGACGACAAGGCCGTCTTTTCGTAACTACGGGACTCAGCCCACAGACCGTTTCAGCCGCGAAACTCATCGCCTCGGAGAAAATGCCGCTGGGGGTGTGTACCGAGAGCAGGCTGATTGGGCCCCGCGCCGTTGAAATCGCAGCAGTGCTCGTCCAGCGAAAAGGCAACTTGTCCATGCCGTTACTCCGGTGTGTATCAAAGGAGGCATTCACGATCATCCAGTCAAAACGGGATGTTAGGCTTCCTCCGTTAGGACGTATTCACGTAATCGAAGCGGACGGGAGTTCCTGTTTCGGGGATTGCGTGGCGGACAAGGAGTTCCTCCGCGAAAATGAATCGCACCAACCCCCGCCGGATGTTCCGTTCTGGCATAGTTGGGACTCACATCCCACTCCGTTCCGAAGCCAGTAGATCGAACCACGCGATGCAAATGGACTCGCGGCGGCATCGCGGGTGATGGATGCCCGTGGGCCGCGAGCCATTGATCGCTACCGTTCCACCATGCACTTCCTCACCGCTCCTGAGTGTTCGTCTTGGGCGCAGAGCCACGGGCACCCGGCAACTACTGGCGTGACTCCCTTGCCAATCGCTTGCCCGTCGCGAGGCAAAGTGTCGTTTCGTGTTCCCTCCGATGCAGGGCGCAGGGTGGCGCTGGCGGCGGCCTTGTTTGGCCCGTTTCGATCCCAGCCCGAGATCCTCGTTTGGCTCGGTGGTTGGGATGTGTGGCCGTCGAGCCAGCACAAGCCGTTGATAATGAGTCTTCGGGCTGCAATGGGAGAGCATCGCGACCTGATAGAGGCTCCGGGTTTTCTTGCCCAGCCGGACGATGCAGAGGATTCCCTGTCCTTCGTCGTCGCCGCCATGCTGTTCACTTGGGATTGTGCGGTGCTTGGCAGCAAAAAGAGCTGCGGCGTGTCGCATGACGAGGTCGGCTGGTATTGCTCAGCGGAGCCGGACGAACTGGATCGTGCCTGCCGTGCGATAGCTCTGTGTGCGGATAATGCGAAGGTGGAACCAATCGATGCAATCGACTCGCGATGAAGCTTAGTGGTGTGGATAATCCCCTTGGCGCGAGCCATTGATCTCAAGCGTTATCCGTCGCTTCCGGGTTCATGCCCAACGTCGTGCAGGGCGCGCAGCACTCGCCGCAAAGGCGGCTCACGCCCCGGCACGGGATTCAACGAGAACGAGTTGCAGAAATCGCATTGGCTTACCGGATACCCGTCCGCAGTCTTGTTCAAAAAACGCATGATGCCGCAGCCGTTCGGGCATGGATAACCACCGGATGCACCAGACGGCTCATTCGATTCCTGTGTCATGTTCGTTCTCCTGTGTTCGCCGCTGATTGCGGTCGTTACGGCAAGTCCTTCTCCGCCTCCCGCAGCCTATCGATCGCCCGGTTGATCCGCTTACGGATTGTGCGCCGGTCGAGGTTCTGCTCCCGGCCGAGCCGCTCGAGCGTGACGCCCTCGATCAAGTGGTCCTCGAGCAGCTGCTTCTCGTAGGGTGAGAGCATCTGGAGCGCCTGCACCGCCCGGTGCTTCATCCGCTCGATGTGCGGATTCAGATGCGGCTTGCAGATGTCCCACGCCACCCGCATCCGGCGTTCGTGGTTCCGGCGGGCCTGGATTTCCTTGGAGATCGCCCGGTGGACGGCGACCGAGAAATACGCACTGATGCCGGCCCGCTCCGGGTTGTAGGTGAGGGCGGCCTGGCACACCGCCTGCTCCGCCGTGCCGCTCAGGTCGCAGCGTTGAGCCACGTCCATCAAGTCGGGGTTCCGCTTGAGGTACGAGCCGATGACCATGGGCACCAGCGGCATGGCCTTTTCTGCGTAAGACTGCTGGGCCGCAGTCAGGCGGCGTGGCGTCACTTACTGACCCTAATCAGTTCATCGAGCTTGCTCCCGATCGTGTCGAGTTTTTCCGAGTGATCCTTCTGGCCGCGCACGATCTGCTCGACGACCTCGAAGTGGGCGTTGAGCAGCGGCATCACGACGTCGTTCTTCGCCCACCAGAGAACCACGGCGAGCATCACCAGCGGCAGGCCGAACCGCTCGACCACCTTGAGCAAGGCTTCCGGGTTCATCAGCGAGTCGAAGAGCGTGCCGCGGGTGGCGGGAGTGGCGTGGGCGTCGGGCATTGCGGACCTCGGCATTGCTGGGGGGAGGGGGATGCGGGCGGTGCCTGCTGCACCTTGGCGGCCCGGGGACGGTGGATGCAGCGGCCGGCGCACACCACGGCCATCTCCACTTGCCAGGCCGCTACCGCCACGAGAAGGACGGCGGCGAACTTCAACGACTTCATGGCTGTCTCCTAGATGATCGAGGCCAGACTCCATCGCGGGACCGCATTGGCCGCGAATCCCTTGCCGCCACCGATGGCGACCATGTACCGATCCCGCAGGTCGTCCCACCGCGCCCAAAAGCTCCCTGGTGGGATCTGAAATGCCGTGCCCTGGATCGGCCAGGCATCCCCGCAGTAGTTGCCCCACGAGTTCTGCACGAGCACCAAGCCGCCCTCGCGACAGCGGTAGCGGCGTTTCATCTCGTCCCGATCGTCGACCGCGATGTAGCTCATCGCGTGTCGCCACACGGAGTTGCTCCGCCGGCACACCCCGTACTCGTCGCGGGTGCGCTCGAACGCCTCGCTACCACAGGTGGCCAGCGCGAAGCCGTTGGCGAGCATGTCGCGGACTTCGTCCCAGGTCTTGCAGACCGTGGCAGTCGAGAGCAGGTTGCGGCTGGTCACCGTAACGACGCCGCTCGGCGGCTGGCTGCTCCCCCACTTGCCTGCCGTGGCCCCGCTGTATTCCTCGAGGTTGATCCCGATCTCGGGGTAGTTCTGGCGAACCATCATCCCGGACTTCGTGAGCGCCACCCGGGCGGCATCGCCGCAGTTCCAGCCCTCGCCGGAGTGTCCGCGGAACCAGTACCACGACTCCGTGGCCAGGACGCCGTTTGCCCGGGCGAGGTCCGACACCACGGGCGGCGCGTACCGCTCGGCGTTGTCGCCCCACAAGAGGCTCGCGCAGTACGAGACGAGCGCCGCCGAACGGAGGGACCAGCTCACACAGTCGCCCCGGGCCTGGCTCCCGCCGGGGAGGCAGCCTGGGTACATCCGCATGGCCGCCATGTACGGCAGCGACAACACGCCCTCGCCCGCCCCGTAGAGGTGATGGTGCGAGATGGCACCGATCGCCCGGGCGTAGCCGCCGCGGGCCTCGATCTCAGCGACGAGCGCCGCCTCGGCGGCGGGGTCGGGGTAGAACCCGGCGAAGCCGCGCTCATAGAGCGCGACGCACTCGTCTGGCGATGCCAGATGCGTCGGATCGGGAGGCATTGGAGGGGACTACCGGAGCGAACGGGCAATGTTGTCGAAGAGCGTGGCGGCATCCCTCTGCACCGCTGGGTTCAGCGGCACGTCGGCTTCACCGACCGCTTCCTTCAAGAGCCCCTCCAGCTCCTCCCTCAGCCCCTCGTACTTCCCCGGCTCGTTGCCGAGCACTCCCCTCCACACGAACAACAGCGCAGCCCGGTGGACGTCGTTGAGCGCGGCGACCGATGGGATCACCGGATCGTCCACCGGATTGGCGGCCACCGACTTGCCCAGGATCTCGTAGCACTGGGCCAGCGCCGTCCGATCCTCGACGGTCATCTGGCTGCGGTACTTGGCCAAGGCCGGTACGACCACGACCCCCGGGGCGACCGGAGTCACGGGGCCGACCGGCTGGTGGTTCTGTCTGTAGAAGAAGAACGCAGCGGCCAGAGCAACGCACACGACCAGACGATTCATGGCGTGTCACCCCCGAGGATCTCCCAGATCAACTCGCGGCAGAGTTTCGTGGCGGCCGGCATCTGCCGGGCCTCGAGTTCGCCCTGGAGGGCGATGAGCGTGGCGACGGAGCCCGACTGCCAGCGGTCCGGGCCCGGGGCTGCAGCCGGCAGGGCGGGCAGCCGGATCTTCTTGAGCAGCGGCAGGGCGACCGGGTACAGGGCGACGGCGACCAGGACGCTATACACCGCCACGTCGATTGACGAGAGAAACCACATAGTCGATCAGCTCCCCGCCCTCGGGCGTTGCGATGAGTTTCTGGACGTGCTCAACCAGCCGGTCGTCGACTTCCACCTCCGTCTTGGAGGCGAGGAACTCCAGGCAGTCGGTGAAGGCCGCCGCCTGCGCCCGGCCCGGGGCCGACACGGCCACCTGCTGGAGCAGCACCACCAGCGGCCACCAGTCCACGAGAATCTTCAGCCGATCCGTGAGCGTCAGCATGGTGTTGTCTCCTCGCCTCATTTATGGGGGGCAAGGGACGTTTTCGATCATTCCAAAACTCCCGGAATTTCCGGGGGCAGATCCCGGCGGTTTCGCAGGCTTCCTCGAAGGTCACGACTCCCCCGCCGGACAGCCAGTCCCGGGATGCCCGCTTGTTCCTGACGTCCGCCTGGTTGGCCACCGTGCGGTTCCGGACCAAAAGGGTCTGGTAGAGCATCCGCGCGCACAGGCCGCGCCACATGCCGTGCAGCTGGTCGGGCAGGTAGTTGGCTATCTCGTAGTCGAGCAGGGCTTCATCGACTTCGTCCGGAGCGTCCATCGCGGATCCTCTCGAGTTCGCGCCGCAGATACCACGCGGCCTTCTCCAAGTCCGTTTCGACGTCTCCCTTCGTCACCGTCCCCCCGCAGCGGAAGATGTACTTGATGGCGTTGCCCAGGTTGTAGGAGAACGCCTCGCAGACATCGACGGCCTCGATGCCGGCCGGGTGCCAGTTGTAGTGTGGCGGGTGATCGACGTGATCCCGTCTCGGCATCGAGCCGCCCACGCAGATGATCGAGTCGTCGTCCCCGTCGAGGTCCATCTACCCGCCTCCCACTTCCTCGTTGCCATCCAGCGGCCGGCGGGCCCGGGTCACGACCTCGGCCAGCCGGACGAGATCCGCGAGCCGCACCGTCACCAGCCAGTCGGTTCGGTTCCGCCGGTGCATCAGCACGGGCAGTTTCGGGCCAGCCTCGGCCACGGCCGTGTCCATCGCCTTGAACACGTTGAGCCGTTCCTCCCGCTTGACCTCCCAAAAGGCGTCGGGCGTCTCCGCCACTTCCACGTCGGAGGAGTCGCTGGTTCCCTTGAACTGCTGAGTGCGGCGGGCCGTCCACGAGAACAGCCGGCGCAGGGCGTCGGCCGCGTCCAGCTCGCCGCGTTTCCCTTTCTGGCGGCTGTTCTTGCGCTTTGTTACGGCCACGGTGAACCTCCTCGGCGGCGGCGGTCGTCGAGGAACCGCGGCGGGATCGGCTCCTTGTCGTAGGCCAGGTTCTTGCGGCGGGTCAGGCCCGCGAGTTTCTCGGGATGACAGGCACCGTCTTCCTCCTCCTTGGCCGTGAGCACCGCGCCCCGGGGAATCGTCCCGTAGTCGGGCAGCTTGTTGTGGATGGCGTGGTGGCAGCGGCAGCAGCAGGCCAGGTAGTTGAACGTGACGTTCTTGCGGCCCGGGCCACCGACGATGTGGTGCAACTCCATCCACCGGCCCCGGCGATCAGCCGGCCAGTGGCAAATCGCGCATCGTGAATGCAGGAGCATGTACTCCTGCGGTTCGAGGTCTTCGTCGTGCCGTGCCATGGGAACTTTCAGTTCTGGCTGCCGTTGGGGCGGTACTCGCCGCAGACGCAGGACTTGTGGATCACGGGCCACTCTCCCTCCAGGCTCGCGGAGAAGAACTGCGGCGGGTTCCGGACGCACTTGCCGTACTCGCGCATCTCCGGATCGGCGGTGGTCGCGAGGGCCGGCATGGCGAGCGCCGCTTCGGAGTCATCGATGAGGGCAGGCTGGTCGGGCTCGAAGTCCGCGAGTGACGACGGCGCAAAGCGGTTGAAGAACATGCACGTCTCGCATCGCGCACACAGGGGCAGGATCACAGGCCGTCTCCATCGCCGTTGTGGTGGTGAGTGGTCATGTCGCCTCCCTCATGCTGGCGAGCTTGCGCCGCGTTCGCTCGAGAGCCTCGGCGACCTCGCCGGTCCAGACCTTGGGTGGCGGTGGGCCGTCGCCAAAGTCACCGCGGCCCCGGCCCCCCTGAGCGTCGTCGAACTCTCCGCCGAGCAAGCGGTCGAGGAACCGCCCCTTCGTCAGTTCGATGCCGCAGAACTGCCGGAGCGTCACCGGGTTGCGGAAGAACCGCACCGAGCGAAGTTTGGCGATGCCGGCCGGGTAGGCTTCCAGCCAGTCGGGCTCCACGAGCCGGTCGATCGCCTGCGGTGGCGGGTTCGTCATCCGCCAGGGTTTCCCCGGGCCGGCGTTCCACGCCTTACGGAGTGCCTGCCACGCTTCCGGAGCGAAGCTCCCGCGCGGGAGATGAAGATTCTCTTCTCTGCTCTTCTCTGGTAACGCTGCGACCGTTACAGCCGGCGGTGGGGCCGTAACGCTCTTGCCGTTACGGTGGGCCTCGACCCGGTTTTTCCCGAGCGCCCGGGCCTTCGCCGTGTCGCTGCAATGCCGGTCGAAACGCGGGAAACACAGCCCGTTGTCCGTCTCGACGAGCCAGCCCACCCTCACCAGGGCGGCGCCGAATCCCTCCCGCCGCGTCAGCCGGTCGATCCACGCCAGGTCGAGTCCCTCGACCCGGCCGTCCTCGGTGTGCCGGTCTGCCCAGCCCCACAGGCGATGCAGTTTCCCGACCACCCAGTCCTCGTCGATGCCGCACGCGCAGGCGAGCCGGATCACCGCCGGATCGTCCGCGAGGTCGTGTCGCATCTTGAGCCAGTCACCGGCCATCGTTCAGTCCTCGTCCCTGTTCAGCCCGCGGCACGGCCGGGTGCGGCATCCCATCCGCACCCAGGCCGTTCGTCGTTCCATGACCGCCGCACGTCCCTGCATCGTTCCGCGATCTCCCTCTGCGACGGGCACCCGTCGCTCCTCATCACCCCTGCCTCGTGGAGCCGGGCGAGGAGTTGCTGGCAGTCGAGTCCCAACTGTCTGGCGACGGCTCTCAAGCCGTGCGTCTTGCACTCCTCGTAGACCTGTTCCATCTCGGCTTCCGTTTCCATCTGCGACCCTCGCCGCACGATTCACCCTTTGGGCAGGGTCTTGCTCCTTTCGTCCGCCGCCGTCAGCAGTCGGTCGACTGCCGGCTGCGGAAGTTCCCCGGTGTCGAACTTCGCCTGCACCCGGGCGACGAGGGCCATCAGCTCGTCCTTGGTCTTGGCGGCCCCGATCTTTTGCTTGGCTACCAACTCGACCCGCCGCCATTCGCTCGGGTCGTCGGCCGGCCGGCGGGCGTTGTTCGCGGCGTCCCCGTCGTCGTCCGACTTGGGGTCGGCAGGGGCCAGGCCCAGGAGTGCCTCGTAGCCTGCCCGCCGCATGTAGGTGATGGCCGACTTCTGCTCGTGAATCTTGCCGCCGCGGGGCACGGGCAGGATCGAGCGGATGAACTCTCCGCTCTCGCCGTGGCCGATCTCTGTCACCAGCAGCAGCGGCGCGGGATCGCCGTCGTGCAGGAAGGTCTGGTTCACGATCAGGTGGTGCTTGGCCAGCGCCTTCTCAGTGGCACCGATCAAGCCGGCCATGTTGACGAACCCGCCGTACTGGGCGGTGGCGTTCTTGTTGATCTCGGAGTGCCAATCGGGCTCGAGCTTTGCCGCCGCCCATGCCTTGAACAGTCGGCCCAGCGTGGGCGATTGTTCGCGGCGAAAGGGCACACACCGCAGATCACCACTCTCCTCTTTCATCGTTCCCTCCCTTCATGAAAGCCGGACACTCAAGTTCCAGCACGTGGCCGTAATCGGTCGGCAGCCAGGAGTCCCACTCCCGGCGGTACTGGAGGTCGTCGAGCAGGCGGAGCGCCCGGTCGCGGGCCAGGGCGGTCACGGCCCGAGGCAGGGTGACGACGTGGCACGCGTGCGGGGCCGCGTTCTGCGTGACGATGAAATGGATCGAGTGCTCGGGCCACTCGGCCGCTTGGGCCGCGGATTCGTAGACGGCGGCCTGGAGGTCGTACTGGTAGTCGAGGACCGACCGCCAGAAGGTCTTGAGTGGCGTCGTGTCCGACGTGGTCTTGAGGTCGTACCAGAGGTCGGCGGTGGCGCCGTCGCAGCGGCACCGCATGGCGTGGCCCTCCCACTCCCACGTGACGCTGAACTCCGCATCGACGCGGGCGTCGATGAGCTGCTTCGCGGCGGGGTTCGCGAGGATCTGCCGCGTCTGCTTCCAGAGCTTCTCGCGATCGACGGCTGCAAGGCCGATCCGACCGGGCTCGAGTCCGGCGAGCCAGTCCTCGCCCTTCTTGGACAGGTTGCCGGTGGCTGTCAGATACGAGTCGGGAGCGACCTCGATCCGATCCCAGAACTGGGCCTCACCCAGTTCGTGCCACAGGTGCAGGTTCTCCCCGTGCTTGAGGGCGGGGGTCTGCTTCCTCGGGACTTGACCGAGGACTTTCCGCTCGTAGTATCCAAGCGGCGAGAGGTTGAAATCCTTGAGGTCACTCGCCGACGTTTGCGGCCACTCGAAGTATTCGGCGGCCGGAACGCGGTGAATGACCGCCCGTCCCCGGGTGACCGGGGACGGGCGATCGGAAGTGGCGGCGGTGGGGCTCGAACCCACGACCCCCGGCTTATGAAGCCGGTGCTCTAACCAACTGAGCTACGCTGCCCTGATGCCGGAACTATAGCCCACGCCGCAGCCGCCGTCAGCCCGCCGGCCGTTCAGCCGGTTTCCGTGAGGGCCGCGGCCACGGCCTCGGGCGGCAGTGTCACCGCCCGGGCGAAGCCGGCCACCAGCCGGGAGTGTTCCGGCACGAACGCCACGATCGAGAAGTCGCCGAGTTGGAAGAGCGGGGCGGCGTCGGGAAACTTCGCGAGGTAGGCGGTCTTGAAGACCTCGTGGTCGGGATGGTCGGTCGCGATGAACTCGGCCCGGGCGGGGATCGATAGGCGGGCCAGCGCCTGCGGCATGTCGCCGGGCGTCTCGGCCGCGCTGAGGAGCAGGCAGACGTCGGGGCAGGACCGCATCTCACGGGTGTGCGCTGCCAGGCCGCTGACGTGCGTCACGAGCCGCAGGCCCATGGGGCCGAGGCAAGCCGCGAACGGGACCATCGACGCGGCCGGCCGCCCGTCGTGGAGCGTGGCCAGGGCCGCTGTCGAGCGGTCGAGCAGGAGCGAGCGAAGCACGGCGGCGAGCGAGTCGGACATGCCAACCATCGTACCCGCCGCCCGGCCTGGTCACGACTCGTGCGTCGGCGAGATCAGGATCACCGCCCGCTGGCCGTCGCTGTGCCACGGGTCACCGGTGAGGTTGCGGTGGGGGGCGGCGCGGGTGCTCGCCCCGACCCCGCCCACGTAGCCCGCCGCCTCGACGCGGCCGGCCAGCGACAAATCCTCGAGCACGTAATCCCGCGACTCGTCCACGTCGGGGTCGATCCGATGGGTCGTGAGGTTCCAGGCCCGCCACGTGAAGCGGACGCCGATGTCGCGGCTCACCTGCCCCACCCAGACCGGCTGTCCATTGAAGGACAGCGTCGAGAGCCAGAGCCGCAGGTGGAGCCGCTCGTTGATCGAGTGGCGGGTGCGCTGGAGGGCGATGTCCTGGACGCGGCCGAAGAGGTGCAACGCGCTGACCGGCGAATACCGGTAGCTCGATCCGAGCAGGAACGCCTTCACCGTCTTCCAGCAGGTGGCCAACGTGATCGTCTCGCTCTCGTCCCAACGGGCGGCGAAGGCCCCGAGCACGGCCGCGAACTCGCCGATCACGACGAGGTTCACCGGGTCGCCGCTGCGCGAGCCCGAGGCGTTGGCGGTGGTCGCCGGCAGCGCCTCGAGCCGTTCGACGAGGGTGGCGAGCGAAACGGCTTCGATCGTGGCGGCGGGAACGAGCGTCTCGAAATCCTTGCGGAGGTAGTCGGCCGCGATGCCCGGCACCGGCACCGTGAAGGCGAGGTCGACCACGGCCTCGGGGGCGGCTGCGTGGGCGAGGATGTCCCGTTCGTGTCCCGCCCCGGCCCGTTCGACCGCCGCCCGGATGTCGCCGGCCGGCACGAGCCGGACGTGCACCGCCTTGGTGCCCTGGTCGAGCGTGGTGAACACGAAGCCCTCCGCCGTGGCGGCGGCGGGAATCGGCCCGAGCCGGAAGCCGCGTGCCCGAAACAGATCGTCCATCCGCCGATTCGCCCGGCTGGCCGTAATCAGCTTGAAGGGCACGAGCAGGAGCAGCGGCAGGAACATCCAGCCGAGGGCTCCGAAGGCGGACAGCCGCCGCAGGATCGAAAAGTGGACGGCCGCCGCCGCCTCCAGCGGCGTGAAGTAGCGCGGGTCGATGCCCACCAACTGCAGTCTCAGCGGCTCCGACGCACGGTTCTCGATCCGCACGAACACGGGCTGGATGCCCCGCCGCGCGAGATCCACGCCGAACAGCCCGTGACTCTCGGACGTCGAAAGCACGGCGACGGTGACCCGGGCCCGCGGATCCTC
>JBILOA010000242.1:0-4134 GCA_044374735.1 Pirellulales bacterium
GTCGAGGACCGCGATCCGATCGGCTGGCTCTGACGCAGGCTCGCCGTCGCGCGGGACCACCAGCCCCGGGTTTTTCGATCGGATTTTTGAATCGCTCCACCGCGCGGCCTAAACTGAAGGGCTTCCTTCCGAGCCGTCGCCCATGCCCCGCTTCCTCACCGCCCTGCCGGTCTACAACGAGGCCGCCCACGTCGACGCGGTGCTCGACGAGGTCTTGAAGGTCACGCCCGACGTGCTCGTCGTCGACGACGGCTCGACCGATGGCACCGGTGCGTTACTGGCCGCGCGGGCCGCACGCCCCGGCGACATCCGGCTCGTGCGGCATCCCGTCAACCGTGGCTACGGCGCGGCCCTGGCAACCGCGTTCGCGGAGACGCTCGCCGGCGACTGGGACGGCCTGGTCACGATCGACTGCGACGGCCAGCACCAGCCCCGCCTGATCCCCGCCTTCGTGGCGGCCGCCACGGCCCCCGGCGGACCGGCCATCGTCAGCGGCAGCCGGTATCTCCGCCAGTTTGCCGGGGACAGCCGGCCGCCCGAGGCCCGCCGGCGGATCAACGCCGAGATCACCGCGGAGCTCAACCGCCGCCTCGGGCTTTCCCTCACCGACGCCTTCTGCGGCTTCAAGGCCTACTCGCGCGGAGCGCTGGCGGCCCTCCAGGTCACCGAGACCGGCTACGCGATGCCGCTCGAACTCTGGGTGCGGGCGGTTGCGGCCGGGCTGGCGGTGGGCGAACTGGCGGTGCCGCTGGTGTATCTCGACGAGGCACGGAGCTTCGGCGGCTCCCTCGACGACGCCGAGACCCGCCTCGCGTACTACCGACGGGTGATCGACCGGGCCGAGGCGGCCGTGGCCGCCGGGCGGCCGAGCCGCGGCTAGAACCCGCGGCTTGCTCGGCGACCGGCGTTGGCCCGGGTTGCGGCCGTGTGCTACGGTCGGCGGTTCGGCGCCGCACCGGCCCCGTTCGACCCAGAGGCCCTCCGCGCCGATGCCCGCCCGCCGCCGCATCCACGAGCCCCCCGAGCCCTCGGGGGCCAGGCTGGTCGAGCCGCCGATCGTGCCGGGCCCGGGAACCGGTTCGATCGAGGCCCTCGTCGACAACAACCGCCTGCTGCGGTCGGCCCTCGACCTGCGCATCGGCGACATGCGGCTGCACGAACTCGTGGCGGCCACCCGCCGCGAAGTGCTGATGGTGGCCGCCGAATACACGAGCCACTACCGCGACGTGACGCGGCCCAGCGACATGGCCGACTGGATCAGCCGGCCGCTGATCGCCGGCGGGCACCAGCCGGAGCTCTTCCACCCGGGCGTGTGGCTCAAGAACGCGGTGCTCGACGCCTACGCGCGGCAGGTGGGCGGCACGGCCATCAATCTGGTGATCGACAGCGACCGCTGCGGCCGCGCGGCGATCGACGTGCCGGTGGGCACGCCCGCGGACGCCCGCCAGGAGCCGGTGCCCTTCGACGCCCAGGCGCCGGAGATGGCCTGGGAGGAGCGGCCGATCCTGGACCAGGCATGCCTCGAGTCGTTCGGCGAGCGGGCCTCGGCCCTGCTCGCGCCGCTGGTGCCCGACGCGATCCTGCGGAGGTTCTGGCCGCTGGTGGTGGAGCGCGCGAAAGAGAGCCATCGCCTCGGCCTGGCGATCGCGCAGGCGCGGCACATCGTCGAGGAGCGGTTCGGCCTCGAGACGCTCGAGTTGCCGGTGGGCGAACTCGTCAAGCTGCCGACCGTGATGGTGTTCACCGGCTGGCTCCTGGCCCACTGCCATGCCCTGCACGAGTCGTACAACGCCGCGCTCGCTTCCCATCGCCGCGCGCGGAAGGTCCGGGGACGCGGCCGGCCGATGCCCGACCTGGCCGTGCGGCACGATGCGGCCGGGGAGTGGATCGAGGTCCCGTGGTGGCTGTGGTCGAAGGAGGATCCGCGGCGCCGGCGGGTCTTCGCCAGTGCCTCGCCGGGGGCCCTGGCCCTTTCCGACATGGAAACCGTCCGGGTGGAGCTGCCGATCGCTCCCGACACGTCGCCCTCGAAGTGGATCGACGCGCTCTCGCGGATGGACGAGCACGGGATCAGGCTGCGGCCGCGGGCGCTGGTCACCACCCTGATCGCGCGGCTCTTGTTCGCCGACGTGTTCGTGCACGGCATCGGCGGCGCCGCCTACGACACGCTCACCGACGACATCGTGCGGCGGCTGGTCGGCTCCGATCCGCCCCGGCACGCGGTGGTCTCGGGCACGCTGCGGCTGCCGCTCGAGGGGGCGTTTCCCGGTTTCGACACGGCCGATCCCAGGGGCGACCTGGCGGCGGTGCGACGGACGCTCCGCGACATCGCCTACCATCCCGAGAAGCATCTGTCCGGCGACGGCGAACTGCCGGCGGCGGTGCGCGAGGTGATCGTGGCCAAACGCCGCTGGATCGAGACCGTACCGACGCCCGCGCTGGCCCGCCGTCGCTGCCACGAGATTCGCGCGGCCAACATTCGCTTGGCCGGCCACGCGGCCCGCGAGGTGCGGGATCTGGAAGCCCAGGCCGCGGCGCTCGGCCAGGCTGTCAAGGCATGGCGCGTCCTTGCAGCCCGGACGCATCCTTGGTGTTTTTTTCCGGAAAAGACGCTGCGTTCGTTCCTCCTACTGGAAAACGCCTGACGCACCGCCTATCCTGATACGCAACGGATTGCATCTGCCACTCCAGGGAAAGGAGGCATCATGCATCGGGTGGACCGTACCCCGAGCCGGTGTCACAAGCGTTCATTCTCCTGCCGTCCGCCGCAGCGGTCGGCCTCGCGGCCTGCGGCCCGATCGGAGTCCCGCGGCGCCCACACCGCCAAAAAATCGGCCAAACAGGCCTCGAAGCCACGCCTCAAGGTTCGGTCCGCCGCGGGCGGTGCCGCCGTCGCGGAACCGGCCTCCAAGCGCCGTTCCGCCCCTCGGCCGGCGGCCGCCCCGCGTACGGCGGCCGCCTCAAACGACGGGGTCGCCTCGGTACGGCTGGCTCGGGCCACCACCGGTGCCGCCCAGCCCGGGAAAAAGCGGCCCGAATCGGCCACTCCGGCGGTCGCCAACGTCGTCGAGACGGTGGAGATTCGCCCCGCGTCCCGCGTGATCCGCCGGCGATCGCAGGTTCGACGGGCTCCCGTCCACCATCTCCCGCACCACCCCGTCGTGCCCTTCGAGCCGCCGGCCTGGATGCTCGAGGAATGCCAGATTTCGCCGGCCCGGGCCGGGGAGCAAAGCGAGATCCTCCAGCTCCTGGCGGGCCTGCCGAACCCCCCGACGCGGGCCGAGTTTCACGCCGCGGTCGATCATCCGGAACACGACTCGGCCAACCGGCTCGTGGCCCGGCTCGGTGGCCGGATCGTGGGCCATGCCGAGATCGTGCCCCGTGCGTTGCTCGTGGGATCGGCCACGCTGCCGGGCGCGATCGTCGATCGCGTCGCGGTGCTGCCCGAGTGCCGGGGCGCCGGCCACGGCCAGCGGCTCGTGCGGGCCTCCGAAGACCGGATGCGGCAGGCCGGCGCGGTGCTCGCCCTGTCACGCACCCGGATCGCGGCCTCCTTCCACGAACTCGGCTGGAGCGTGCTTGGCCGCGACTGCGCCACGCCGGGCCGCCCGACCGAGATCATGGCCCGGCTGCTCGAAGAGCCGCGCCGCGCCGGCGAGGCCGTCACCATGCGGCAATGGCGGCACGTCGAGTTGCCCGCCATCCTGCGCATCTACGGCCAGAACGCGGGGCGCTTCGTCGGGCCGCTCGACCGCGACGAGAACTACGGCCGGTGGCTCGTCAGCCGCGGGGCGTTCGACTCGATCCTGGTGGCGCTCGTCGGCCAGGATCGCTACGAGCTCCACGAGTCGAGCGCCCGGATCGTCGGCTACTGCATCCAATCGGGTAATCGCGTGCTCGAGATCATGGCCGATCCCGAGTTCGCCGGGCTCGAACGCGAGATCCTGGCGCGGGTCTGTGCCGAGGCGATCGAGAACGACCGGCAGGAGATCGTGTACGAGTCGAGTGCCTCCGATCCGCTGCATGCGGCGGTGGCCGGCGGCGACGGCCGGGTGGCCCAGGGCGACCGGATGATCGTGGCCAAGGTGTTCAAGCCGCAGGTGCTCTTCGAGGCGGTCGCGCCGGCGGTGGCCG
>JBILOA010000243.1:0-4118 GCA_044374735.1 Pirellulales bacterium
AGCCGGATCGCCGCACCCTCATCGGCCAGCCGTCGAATCGCGGCCGCCGCCTCCTCGTCGGTCCAGTCGCGGAGCCGGAAGTCGCTCACGAGCCAGAGCGTGCAGCCCCCCTCCCCCGCGTCGGCGGCCAAGGCGGCGGCGCGATCGAGCGCCGGTCGCGGCCCGGTCCCCAGCCACGAGCGACGCGCGCGGCCAATGGCCTCGCGGACGCCCGCGATCGCCTCGGGCCCGAGCGGCTGCCGCGGCACGAGAAACGCGTCGCGCCGCTCGTCGCCCGCAACCTCGGAGAACAGCCCCAGCGCGAGCTCGTCGCCGCGCGCGGCGGCGTCGTCGGCCACCTGCTGGGCCACGCGGAGGCCGCGGTCGAACGCCCCCGCGGTCGCCCCCGCGGGCTCGCCCGCGCCGGCCCGGTCGTCCATCGAGAGGCTGTCATCGACGAGCACCACGTGGAGCCGGCCGCCGCCGAACAGGCTGCCGAGCGCCGACCGCCAGCGGGGCTGCGCCAGCGCCAGCACGATGCCCGCCACGGCGGCCGTCCGCAGGGCGAGCAGCAGCAGCTGCTTGAGCAGGATTCGCGTCTTGTATTTCTTCTGGCTCGCGAGCAGGAGCTCCATCGCGGCCCACGGCACCCGGCGGTGCCGCAGCAGGTTGATCAGGTGGATGAGCACCGGTGCCGCGACCAGCGGCAGGCCCCACCACGCGAGCGGCGCGAAGTCGAAGGCGGGCATGCGGGGCTCCGGGATGCGCTAGGTGGCCTGGCGGACCCGGCTCGTGAGGAACCGCACGAGCGTGGTCTCGGCCGGCTCGCCGGTGCGGGCGAGCACGTAGTCGGCCTCGGCGCGGGCCGCCTCGCGGCGCACTTCCGCCAGGAAGCCCGCGAGCGCTTCGAGGTAGCCGGCCCGCAGCGCCCGGGGGTTGCAGGCGAGGCTGGCCGGGAGCTCGAGCCCATCGAACCGCGTCGGCCCCTCGAACGGAAACTCGAGCTCGTCGTCGTCCAGCACGTGGAACACCGCCAGGTCGTGGCCCCGCTGCCGCAACAGCCGCAATCCCCGGAGCAGCCCCGCGCGGTCGCCGAGAAAGTCGGAGAGCACGATCACGAGGCCCCGGCGGGGCAGCGTCTCGGCCAGCCGGGCGAGCGGCGGCAGAAACTCGCTCTCGCCGGCGTTGCGCGGCGCCTCGAGCAGCCCGCAGATCTCGGTCAGCTGGCTCTTGCGGGTCCGCGGCGGAACGGCCGTTCGCACCCGGTCGTCGAACAGCGTGCAGCCGGCGGCGTCACCGTGCGACAGGGCCAGCCAGGCGAGGCTCGCCGCCAGCGTGGCGGCATGGTCGTATTTCGTGGTCCGGCCCGAAGGCCGGCCGGGGTCGTAGTCCATGCTGCCCGAGCCGTCGACCACGAGGGACAGCCGGAGGCTCGTCTCCTCCTCGAACTCCTTGACCGTGAGCCGGTCCTGCCGCCCCCAGACCTTCCAGTCGACCCGTCGCAGGTCGTCGCCGCGCACGTAGGGGCGGTGCTGGAGAAACTCCACGCTCTGCCCCTTGAAGGGGCTCTTGTGGAGGCCCGCGAGCACGCCCTCGACGACGCCGCGGGCGCGGACCTCGAGCCGGGCGATCCGCCGGATCGCCTCAGGACGCAAATATCGTCTGGAACCTCGGATCACGGGCGAGTTCGTCCTCGTGCGACGGCGTGCTGGAAAGGATCCGCTCGATGACGGCGTCGGGCGTGACGCCCTCGCTCTCGGCGGCGAAGCCGACCACGATCCGGTGTCGCAGCACCGGCGGGGCGAGGGTTCGAATGTCGGCGGCGGTCACATGGCTGCGGCCCTGGAGCAGGGCCCTGGCCTTCGCCCCCACGATCAGGAACTGCACCGCCCGCGGGCCGGCGCCCCACACCAGCTGGTCGGAGACGAAATCGGGCACGCCCCGCTCGCCGGCCCGGGTTTGACGCACCAGCGCCAGCGCGTACCGCACGAGGTGGTCGCTGATGGGCACCTCGCGCACGCTCCGCTGCAGGGCCACGATGTCGGCCGCCGAGAGCACCGGCCGGGCCTCCTCGAGGGGCACGCCGGTGGTCCGCCGGGCGATCTCGAACTCCTCGTCGAAGGAGGGATAGCGGACGAACACCTTGAACATGAACCGGTCCTGCTGCGCCTCCGGCAGCGGGTAGGTGCCCTCCTGCTCGATCGGGTTCTGGGTGGCCAGCACGAAGAACGGATCGACCAACGTGTGGCGGACGCGGCCCACGCTCACCTGCCGTTCCTGCATCGCCTCGAGGAGCGCCGCCTGCGTCTTGGGAGGGGTGCGGTTGATCTCGTCGGCCAAGACCACGTTGGCGAACAGCGGCCCCTCGAGGAACCGCAGCTGCCGCTGCCCCGTGGCCCGGTCCTCCTCGAGCACGTCGGTGCCGATGATGTCGGCCGGCATCAGGTCGGGGGTGAACTGGATCCGGCTGAACGACAGGTCGAGGCTGCGGGCGAGCGTGCTGACGAGCAGCGTCTTGGCCAGCCCCGGCACGCCCTCGAGCAGACAGTGGCCGCGGGCGAAGAGGCTGATCAACAGCTCCTCGATCACCTGCTCCTGGCCGACGATCACCCGGCCGAGTTGGGCGAGAATGGCGTCGTGGGCGGCATGCAGCCGCTCGACGGCCGAGGCGTGGGTCATGGTGGCTCCAGGGAACGGTGCAGGGAACGGTGCAGGGAACGGTGCGGGGAACGGTGCGGGAGTGACTCACCGCTGGTAGATGGGGAGCATGCCCTTGTCGAGCTGGAGGATCGTGAGGTTGGTGGCGGTGGTGAAGGCGTGGCCGATGTAGCCCTGCGTCCAGAACATGCCGTCGCGGTCGCGCTGTGCCTCGGCGACGAGCCGGCGTTCGATCTGGTCGCGATACCGCTCCCAGCGCTCGCCGCTCTCACGATACATCACCTGCGCGTAATAGAAATGCCCGTAGTGCCAGTGGCCGAAACTGGTGTTGGCGATGTTGCCGAGGTGCTTGTCGGCGTAGGCCAGCATCCGCGGCACGTGCGTGTCGTCCTCCTCGCCGGCGTTGAACAGGCAGGCGATCGCCGCCGCCGAGATCGCCGGCCGGCCGCCGCCGCCCTTGGAGCTGTACTGCACGCCGCCATCCGGGAGCGTGCACTTGTGGATGTAGGCGATGGCCTTGTCGATGATCTCGCGGGGCACGGGTATCCCCGCGTTGCGGCAGCCGCGCAGTCCCTGCACCTGCGTGATCGTGGTCGAACCCTCGTCGAAGTCGTTGCCGTCGGTCGCGCTGACGTAGCCCCAGCCGCCATCCTTCGTCTGGGCCCGGCCGGAAAATTCCACGGCGCGCGTCAACACCCCGACCAGTTCCTCCCGCCGCCGTTCGTCCTCCTCCTCGCCGAGCACCTGCGAGAGGAAGAGCATCGAGAAGCCGTGGCCGTAGGTGTAGCGGTCGTCGGTCTTGGGGTCGCCGATCAGGCCGTTGGGCCGGGACCGGCTGACGAGGTAGTCGACGGCCCGGCGGACCGGTTCGGCGTAGCGGCCCTGCGACGTGGTCGAGCCCTCCATCACCAGCGCGGTGGCCGCGAGCGCCGTGATCGCGGTCGGGTAGCGGCCCTCGTTGGCCGACCAGTTGCCGCGCCGGTTCTGCTTCGCCGCCAGCCACTCGAGGCCTGCTTCGACGACGTCGGCCGTTTGCGGGGGCGCTGCGGCCGCGGCCAGGCATGCGAGCCACGCCACGACGCAGGCGAACGGCCGGAGGGCGGAGGTGAGCAGGCTTGTCATGGACGGATTCCGCCGGGCCGGTCGCCCGAGATGTCGCCCTCGTCGAGCGCGGGGAGGCGGCCCCGGCTGCGGAACGGCGGACGCGGCGCCATCGGCCGGTCGGTGAACACGAGTTCGAGCGGCCGATCGTCGCCGATGGCGATCGTCGCGGCCTGCGAGTCGCCCACGAGTTGGCAGCCGAAGGCCTGCGGCGATTCCGGGGCGAACCGATCGTTCGCGAACACGGCGTGCCCCGTCCGCTTGTCGAGGCAGAGCACGCTCAGCACGGGGTTGCCCCCTTCGCGCCGCTGCAGGAGACGGCAGAAGGTGAGGATTGGCAAGCCGGCCGGTTGGGCCGGATGCAGGCAGTGCCGCTCGAT
>JBILOA010000244.1:0-4107 GCA_044374735.1 Pirellulales bacterium
GTAGCCGATCACCGGATGCGTGATGGAGTCTTGCCCGAGCGTGAGCGACGCCTGCGTGAGCGGCTTGATCGACGGCAAGTCGACCCGCTCGTTGTAGCGGTGGCCGGCCTCCTTCTCCAGGGCCGCCGCGGCCGCCGGGGGATAGACCGCGGCGGCGAACGGGGGCACGGTGGGCTCGTGGCATTCGTCCCGCGTGGCCGCGCCCGCCGAGAGGAAGAGCACCCCCCCGCGGCGCACCCAGGCGTCGATGGCGGTCGCCGCCCGTCGATCGAGGCAGTTGCCCGGAAGGTAGAGCACGCGGTAGCGGTCGAGCAGGCCCGCCGCGACCTCCTCTTCGCCGAGGAAGTCGGGCTGGATCGAGTGATGCCGCAGCGCGGCATAGAGCAGCCGCGTCTCCACGAACACGGCCGGGTCGTCGGTGTGCCAGTGGTCGTGGCTGACGCTATAGAGGATCGCGACGGGGTCGCTCCTGGTGGCGGCGGGATAGAGGATCGGCTCGGCCCGTTCGAGGGCGCGACTCGTGCGGGCGATGCCGTCGTACATGCTCCGCAAGTCCGACCAGTAGTTCTCGGTGCCGATCCAGGTGGGGCCGAACGTCCAGTAAAACAGGCTCTTCGAGCCCTGGCCGAGGTTGGAGAAGGTCTTGAGCCGCAGGTAGCGGTCGTCGCTGGGCGTCACGAGCCCGCGCAGGGCGACGTTGCGATCACGGATGCCTCCCCGGAGGATCGACGACAGGAAGCCGAACCCCTGGCCGCCGAGCCACGTGGAGTCGGGCCCATACATGTGGTTGAGGCCCAGCCAATCTTCGGCCGAGACGATGTCCACCGCCTCCCGCCGGCCGATCTCGAACAGGTCGAGGTTTTGCGGTCCCATGCCCAGCTTGGGCGGGCCCCAGGCGTCGAAGAAGGCGTGGTCGGAGGGAAGGGTCTCCGTGGGCATGCGGATCGGCGGGTTTGCGGCGGCGAAGGTCTCGCGGATCAGGTCGGTCGTGTGCCGGAGCTGCCGCACCGACCACCACTGGGCGAACTTTCCGGAGTGGAAGACGAGCCGGCGGGTGACGAGGTCGGCGGCCCGCGGCGGCGCCGGTGCGTAGAGGAGGTCGCCTCGCCACGGCGCCGCGTCGATCGGCGTGCCCAGCGACGCATCGGTCTGACCGACCTCGCGGAGATACTCCCGGAACCAGCCGTTCACCCGCGCCGGGTCGATCCGCCGCAGGTCGATCGTCTGGATCTCGTCGGCCACGACGTAATGGGCCATGTTCTCGTAGGTCCAGCGGCCGTCCGGCGTCGCCAGGGCGGTGGCGATCCGCTTCCGCTCGCCATCGTCCCAGGCCTTGCGGCCCGCCTCGGGATCGCCGGAGAGGTGCCAGGTGGCGGTGTAGGTCTGCATCGAGGCGTCACGGAGCACGCCCACCGGCACGCCCCCCATCACGTTGATGCCCAGCAGCCCGAGCGTCTCCGTGGCCTCTCGGGCGAGCCGCGGGTCGTAGTGCCCCCAGACCGACGAGAGCAGGCGAAACCGCCCCACGTTCGGTCGCCTGCCGCGGGCGGCCTCGCGGGCCCAGGCAAGGTGGCGGGCCGACATCTGCGAGCCGGTTTCGAACTCGGCCTTTTTTTCCCGGAGCGGATGGACGAGGAGGAAGGCCACGGTGTTGGAAGCACTCTCTTCCTCGACGTCGATCACCACCGCGTCGTCGGCGGGGCGATCGGCGAGCTGGATGCGAAGCCGCACCCCGCTGGCCGCCGCATCACCCGCCACCGAGAGTTTCATCGAGGGCCATTCGGCGACTCCCCCGACCCGGTCGAGCCGGCCGTGGAGTTTCCAGGCCGAGGCGTCGATCCACTCGCTCCAGCCATCGCGCACGTCGACGACCTTCGCGGGCAGATACCACTCGTTCGGGCCGTCGTGACGATGGCCGCCGGTCGTGAGCCGGTGGGCCTCGGCGGCCGGTTCGAGGACGCGGGCCCGCACGTAGACGTCGCCCGCGAAGGTCGGTGCGGCGGCCAGCCAGACGAGCGTGAACGCAGCGACACGGAGCGGACTGAATCGGCGGCGGAGCATGCGGTTCTCCCTCACGTGAAAGCCAGGCCACAGGACGCCAAGCCGTAATGACATCATCGCCCCGTTTCAGGGCCCACGCAGCAGCCCGGCGGTAGGATAGCGGTCCCGCCAAGGCAGGAGCAGGAGTCGCAGATCCGGGCGGGGTGTGCCGAGCCGCCCACGGGCCGCGGCAGTCGTCTCACCGGGCTCGTGAAGGCCCCGGGGCCGGCTCACCGCCTACTGACGAGCAGGTAGCCCCGTGTCTTGTCGCCGGTGCCGGCGTCCCGCGTGTTCATCGCATCGAACAGATCGTCGGTCGTGACCCAGACCGGTGGGTATTTGTAGCGGGCGACGTCGAGGACCAGGAATCGGTCGGACGCCCGGTGGTAGGCGGCCAGCGGCGAATGGTGACCGCCCCCCTCCTGCCCGATCGCCGTGCGGAGGTAGTTCACGATCACATAGTGATCGGGGCGGGAGAGATGGTCCTGCGCCCTGGCCCGAAACTCGCCGATCGCGCCGTCCTCCGCATGATGCACCGACACCGCCACCGGCTTCGTCGCCAGCAGGGCCGCCAGTTGGTCCAGCGACAGGCCTGCATTCCGGATCGTTTCCCGGGGTACCACGGCCTCCGTGCGGGCATCGAGCACGTTGGTCTGCGTGAACGTCTTGTACGGCGCGAGTTCGGGCACTTCCGGCGCCGACACCTGCAGGGCGTTCAGCACCATGGTCATGCTCGCGACGCCGCAAAAGGCCCGGTTTTCCTGGGTCACGAAGTGGCTGGCGAGCCGAAAATAGGCCTGCCGGCTCTCGGCTTGCACCAGCAGCTCCTCGCCGTGCTCGGACCGAAAGTCGATCAGCTGGGGCGGGAGCGGGTGCTGTGCGGCCGCAGTTGCCGCACCCACGAGCAGGCAGAGGGTAGCGAATCCGCGGATCGTAACTGGCATGACACGCTCACTCGCACGATGCGGGGCACTACCAGAGGCCCCGCCTGGAGAACCCTGCCGATCCTCCTAGGTTGTCTTCACACGGCCAGCGAGTCAAACCTTGGGTGAAAACTCCGCGGGGCCAAGGCCGCGGTGGCCCCGCCTCAGCCGGCATAGGCGTCGTAGCCCGTCTTGGCGATCAGCGCGACGACGACGACCACGAACACGGTGCGGATGAACCGCGAGCCGTGCCGCAAGGCGAGGTGCGTGCCCAGGAGGCTCCCGGCCACGTTGGCGACGATCATCGGCAGCACGATCTCCCAGCGGACGTTGCCCGTGCCCGCGAAGACGGCGATCGCCCCAAGATTCGTGGCCGAGTTGAGCAGCTTCGCCGACGCGACGGCGTGCAGGAAGTCGAAGCCGAGCCAGCGAACGAACAAGAAGATGAAAAAACTGCCGGTGCCCGGGCCGAAGAAGCCGTCGTACAAGCCCAGCGCGAGGGCGATTCCGGTGGCGATCGCGGCCTGTGCGGCCGGCGTGTGCCGCGGGGCGTGGACCTCGCCCAGCCGCCGCTGCAGGAGCGTCTGCACGAGCACGGCCGTGAGCATCACCGGTAGCAGCCGCCGCAGCCAGTCGTTCGGCGCGAGCGTCACGAGCGCAGCGCCCACGGCACTCCCGCCGAGTGCGGCGACGACCGCCGGCAGGAGCGTGCGCCAGGGAAGGACGACGCGGCGGGCGTAGGCGATGCCGGCCTGCAGCGTGCCGGAGAGCATCGCCACCTTGTTGGTGCCGAAGAGTTCGGCCGCCGGCGCCTGCGGGTAGATCCCGAACAGGGCCGGGACTGACACGAGCCCGCCCCCTCCGGCGATCGCGTTGACGAAGCCAGCGGCGAACGAAGCGAGGCTGACCGCGGCGAGTTCGAACATTGGGGCACGAGGCGGGTGGGCGGGCCCACGAGAATACCCGCGCTCGTCGGGGCCGCTCCGCTCGTCAGTCGCCGCCGGGGGCCTCCGGCACCCGCCAACCGCGGAGACGGGCGTGCACGCCCGCCACGCGGCCCATGTAATGGTCCATCCGGTAGGTGCCGGCGGCCGCGGTGATGTGGCGTTGGGCGGCCGCGGCGTCGCCCGCAGCTTCGGCATGG
>JBILOA010000009.1:0-13236 GCA_044374735.1 Pirellulales bacterium
CCCCTTGCGGCCGGAAAAGTCAACGCCCCGCACGCCTTCCACCTCCCGCACCAGCGGCCGCCACAGCGGTCGCTCCGTCGCGGGCCCGAAGCCCCCCTTGGCCGTGCCGCGGTTCTTCCAGGCCGTCACCGGGCCGGCGGCCAGATCGGCCGCATCGAGGTCGAGCACCACTTCGGCGGGCTTGGGCGTCGCCGCCGGCGGCTGAGCCGCCGGCCAACGCACGCCGGCATTGGCCCTCACCTGCTCCTCGGTGAGCGGCTCGGCGTGAACCCGCACGCCGGCGATCGCTCCCCGAAACCCATCGGCCCAGCCGGCAGCCGTCCGCTCGCCGCCGATGATCAGCCGGTCGGCCGCTGGATCGGCGTCGGCCCTGGCAGCGTCGAATGTGACCGGCTGCCCATCGATCCAGGCGTCGAGCCGTCCCTTACGGGAGACCACCGCGACATGCTGCCACGTATCCGCTCGCAGCGCCGCCGCGGGAAGCCGCCAGACGCCCCAGCGGAGCACAATGCCCTGCCCCGCCTCCGGCCGCACCCACGCTTCGAGCGTGCCCGCGGCGGGCGCGGCCGCGGTGAAGTCGGCCACCATCCGGCTGGCACCGTCGAAGATCACCGCCGCGCGGCCATCCACAACGCCATGATGCGGCCGCGACCGCTCGTCGCCCGCGTCGTTTCGCAGCTTGCCTGCCAGCACGCCAGCGTTGGCCCAGCTTCGCAGCCACGGTTTTTCGAGGCTCACAGGGTAGGTCGGCCAGGTATCGGGATCCCCCGGCGGCGCGAGCACCTCGGCGTCGAGATCGACGACCAGCCGGCCGCCGACATGCCGCTCATCAGCCGCAAACCCGGTCCGTTCGCGGCTGCAGATGCCCGCCACCTGCAGCGGGTGCAGCGCGTAGTCATGCACCCGCAGGCGACCGATGGCCCCGCGGAATCCACCCCCGACGCCGATGCCCGCCTGCCGCGGCAGCACGAGCTTTTTGGTCGCATGCTCGCCGTCGAGCACGCCGTCAATAAAAAGTTGCAGCGTGCCCGGGCCGTCGGCCGCGCCGCCGCCGACGTAGACCCAGGCCACGTGGTGCCACGCGCCAGCCTGTGGCGGCGCGCGCCAGTCGAAGGTGCCGCCGGGCAGTTCGCAGGCCCGCCGGCCTCCGAGCAGGAGCCGCGCCCCGGCCGCCTCCTTCGTGCGCCACTGGAGGAACGGCTGGTCGGCCCCGGTCTCGTCCAACCGCACCCAGGCATCCACCGACCAGGCCCGGTTACCGTCGAGCGCGTCCCACGTGCGCTGATCCCAGACCAGCTTGTCGCCCTCCGCGACCGCGATCGCCGTCGCGCCGCCCACCGTCGTGAGCCGCGGCTTCCCGGCCATGGTCGTGAAGCGGCCGACGGTGCGGGCGTATTTCCTCCAGCCCACATTGGGTTTGAAATACTCGACGCCGCCGGAGTTGTCCCAGGCGGTGACCAGGCCGGCCGCGTCGGCCACCACGCCCGCGCGGGGCGTGAGATCCACGAGCGTGTCGCCCGGCCACCACTCCGCCAGCAGATGGAACACCCGCGGATCGTTCCGCCGCAAGAGTTCACGGGGCCGCGTGCCCCCTTCGTCGTGGGTCATGTCGTTGATCCACCACGAGGCGCACACCGCCACGTTCTCCCACATATTGCTGCCGCCGTAGTCGCCGATCCAGAGCCGCTCCCGGCGGGCCGCGTCGAACACGGCCGCCAGCCGCTCGCGGAAGTCGGGCTCGAGGGCCTCGGCCCCCTGCATGTGAAACTGGTGCCCCATCTCGTGCATCACGATCGCGCCCTCGCGCAGGATCGCCTCCCCTTCCCCGTAGCAGCTGCAGGTGAACGGGCTCCAGCCCCAGCCGCGATGCTGCTTGCTGGCGAGGTGGCAGGCCGCGTTCGTGGCCTGCAGCGCGGTGACCAGATCGGGCCGGCGGTCGAGCAGCTTGCGGACGGTGCGGCAAAAGGCCCGCAGGTGGAGGTCGTGGTTGCCCGGCGGACTGATCACGGGATACCCGCCCGCCTCCATGAACCGCGTGTAAAACCCGTCCTGCGGCACGCCGTCAGGAAACGCCTCCGACACCGGCCCGTCGAACTCGAGGTCGAAGTCGTCGGTGGTGAACGACCACTCGGGGCCGGGATCCGCGGGTCGGTCGCCGCCATAGATCGACTCGACTCGCCAGTGGTAGGTCGTGGCGGGGTCGAGCCGTTCGATCGCCAGATCGATCGGGATGAACGCCTCACCGGCCTGGGCCTTGAGCTTCACCGAGGCGGCCTTTCCCGCCGTCACCGCGGCGGCATCGGGGCCGAGGTGGAGCACCTGTGCGGTCGCCTCGGGATCGGGCGTCCAGGTCAGCCGCTCCTGGATCGTGGGCACGCCCCGCGCCGCCGGAGCGGGGCTGGCCGCCGTCGCGCCCGCGGACGTGGCGACCGCCGTTGCCGCGGCCGGCCCCACGAGCCGCCGTAGTTCCTCTTCACCGAGGGCCCGGTCGAAGACCTGCAGCGCCGCGATCGCACCGGTGAACGGCCGCGCGGGCCGCGTGGCCCAGGCGTGGCCCCACCAGGCCTCCCAGGCGCAGCCCAGAAACACGAGGTTGTCCTCGAGCAGTTTGGCCGGGGGCCGCTGCACCGTCCGCCCGGCCACGAACGCGCCGTCGACGTAGACCTTCAGGTCGCGACGGTTCTTGTCCTTCTCGTTGGCCGAGAGGACGAACGCCAGATGCCGCCAGCGGTCGAGGCCGGGAAACCGCTGCGGCGGAAACAACAGCTTTTCGTTGTACCACTGGGCCGCCTCGTAGCAGCCGAAGCTGAAGTCGGGCGTGTCGAGTTCGCCGCAGTCCCGCTCGCCCCAGCTGAGGAAGGTCTCCCGGTCCACCGGCAGGCCCACGTTGTAGAGCCAGGCCGTGACGGTGAGCGGCCCGCCGCCGATCGCCGCCTCGGGCATCGTGAAGTCGGAGACCATCGTCTCGAACTCGAGCGGCAAGAGCCACGGCGCGTGCAGGAAGGCCACGGCCTTGCGGCCGCGGACGTCGC
Source organism: Pirellulales bacterium (assembly GCA_044374735.1). Taxonomy (GTDB): domain Bacteria; phylum Planctomycetota; class Planctomycetia; order Pirellulales; family UBA1268; genus QWPN01. Next base: position 3,033 of record JBILOA010000009.1, read on the forward strand.
GGACGGTGGGGGGCTGGTTCATCGCGGTGAAGCCGCCGCCGAGCCGGCCGCGATTGGGCCAGCGGTCGAGCGGCCCGGCCGGCAGGTCGGCGGCCGCGAGGTCGATGAGCGGGCCGTCGCCGGCCGGCGGCTCCGGCGCCGTGGGCGCATCGGGGAGGCGGCACACGGCCCGCTGCAGATACGACGCGGCCACGCCGTCGGCCATGCCCGGCCAAAACGCCCGCACCACGCCGTCGGTGCCGCGAATGAACACGCGGCCCCCCTCGAACTTCTCGAACGTGCCTCGAAACTGGGCCTGATTGAGAAACAGCCACTCCCGTTCGATGCCCAACCGGAAGGGCTCGGCCGGCGGCCGCTCGGCCCGCCCAGGGGCCGGTGCAAAGCCGGCGCTCGCGAGCAGGGCCGTGAGCAGCAGCCGGCCGATGGGACGGCGAACGGGGGGCGTTGGCATCGGCGACCTCGGCGTGCGAGACTTTCGGGGCAGCTGGAGCACTCGAGCGGCGTCATCGGGGCCCGCCGGAGAGTTTGTTCACTGCGTTTAGTATTGCGGCTTCCACGCGGAAACGCCATGCAGGTGCCGTCACGCCTCCGAGCCCCTTGGCCGCTCGTCGTCGCCGTGCTGGCGGCGGTGGCCCCCGCCGCTGCGGCGGATCCCGCGCGGCCCAACATCCTCGTGATCCTCGCCGACGACCTCGGCTACTCCGACCTCGGCTGCTATGGCGGCGAGATTCGCACGCCGCACCTCGACCGGCTCGCGGCCGGCGGCCTGCGGTTCACGCAGTGCTACAACTCGAGTCGCTGCTGCCCTTCCCGCGCAAGCCTGCTGACCGGGCTCTATCCGCATCAGGCCGGCATCGGCCGGTTCGTCGGCGGCGGCGGCCAGCTGCCCGGCTATCGCGGCCGGCTCAACGACGACTGCGCCACACTCGCGGAGGTGCTCGGCCCCGCGGGCTACGCGGCCTTCGCCTGCGGCAAGTGGCATGTCGGCGAGCCCGGCCCCGTGGCCCGCGGCTTCGACGGCTTCTATGGCTTCGTGCATGGCTATGGGCTCGACTCGTGGAATCCACGCATGCTCGTCCGGCTGCCGAAGTCCGCCGTCACGCGGCCGCCTGCGAGCACCGGCTTCTTCGCCACCGACGCGCTCACCGACCAGGCGCTCGACTTCCTGGCCACGGCCCGGGCCGCCGACCAGCCGTGGCTGCTCTATCTGGCCTATCAGGCGCCCCACTTTCCGCTCCAGGCGCCGCCCGAGCTCACGGCCCGCTACGCACCGCTTTACGCCCGCGGCTGGGACGTGCTCCGCGGCGAACGGCTCGCGCGGATGCAGCGGCTCGGCCTCGTGCCCGCCGACCTCGCCCTGCCCCCGCGGGAACAGATCGACTCGCCCGCCGTCGCCCGCCGGCTCGGCTCGCTGACCGCCGACGGCCGCAATCCCGCCTGGGACTCGCTCGACCCGCGGCGGCAGGCCGACCTCGCCAGCCGGATGGCCGTCTATGCCGCCATGGTCGAATCGATGGATGCCGCCATCGGCAGGCTCTTCGCCTCCCTGGAGACAGCCGGCGAGCTCGACCGCACGCTGATCCTCTTCCTCAGCGACAATGGCGCGTGTGCCGAATGGGAGCCCTTCGGATTCGATCTCGATCCGGCCGACTATCGCGATCGTGCTCCCGGCCACGGCGTGGACGGCTCGACGCCGGGCAAGCCGAACGTCCTCCACGAAGGGGCGGCCCTGGCCGCCATGGGTGGCCCCGAGGCCACCACGCTCGTCAGTTACGGGAGCGGCTGGGCCAACCTCTCGAACACGCCCTTGGCGCTCTACAAGCACCTCGCGCACGAAGGGGGCATCCGCACGCCGCTGATCGCGCACTGGCCGGCCGTGATCACCGAACCGGGCGGCATCCGCCCCCACGTGGCCCACCTGATGGACGTGATGGCCACCTGCGTCGAGATCGCCGCCGCTCCCTACCCGCCGCCGAAAAAGCCCCGGGCGCCGCCGCTCGAGGGCCGCAGCCTCCTGCCAGCGCTGCGGGGCGATCCCGCGGAGCCACGCACGCTCGTCTTCGAGCATGAGCACAACGCGGCCATCCGCCGGGGCGACTGGAAACTCGTGGGCCGGGGCGTGATCGCGGGCGCCGGCCTCCGCCGGCCACCGCGCTGGCAGCTCTACGACCTGGCCAGCGATCCGGCCGAACAGCACGACCGGTCGGCCGACCGGCCCGATCTCGTCGCCGAACTGGCCGCAGCCTTCGAGGCCGAGGCCCGCCGCACGCTCATCCTTCCCGCCCCTTGACGGTATGTTTTCCTGCAGGCTCCTCGATGAAACTCCCGTCAGCCCGTGCCTGATCTGGGCGTGGCTCGTCATCGCCGCGGCGCACGCTGTTCGAGGGCTGGGGCACGCGGGACACCCACGCCGGCCCCAGCGATCTCAGCTGGGGGCTCGACGGCCAACGGCATCACCGGCGAGCACATGCCGCTCGCCGGCGAGAGCCGGACGGCCGTCGAGATCGTTGACGCCGAGGGGAAGATCCACGCGATCCAACGGGCCGAGATCGACGGCTTCGCCCCGTCGCCCAGCTCGCTGATGCCGGTCGGCTTCGAGAAGCAGATTTCGCCCCAGGGATTCGCCGACCTGCTGGCCTTCCTGACCACGAAGGCACCCTGAGTGGCCCACGGGGGCGGCGGCCACCGCGGATCCCGACCGCCTACCGCAGGCCGCGGAACCGCTGGCGGCGCCGCGGGTCTTCCGGGCGGGGATCGACGAAGTCGTCGGTCGGGCTGCCGTCGGGCTCGGGGATCAGCTGCAGCTGCTCGACCTCGGGAATGTCGACATCCTGCTTCCGCACGAGCGCGAGGAGCGTGGCCGGCGAGACGGCCTCCAGGTGCGGCAGCGAGAGCCTGCCCGGTGCGTCGGCCAGCACCTTCGCCACCGCCCGCGACTCGGGGTAATCGAGCCGCTTCAGGTTCGGCAGCGTGATGTTGCCCGCCTTTGCCACCAGCAGTCGCGCCACCTCTGGCATGTCGAGCCGCTCGGTGAGCATCAGGCCCGCGAGGTCGATCGGTCCTTCGTGCGTCACGAGCATGGACGCGGCCAGCGGGTCGATCGCGCGGAGCCCGTGCAGCCCCAGCCCGCCGCCCCGGTGCATCGCCAGCGCGGCGGCCACCTCCGTGTCGACGTCTTGAAGCGCCGGCAGTGATAGCGGCCCGTCGTGGCCGGCGAGCGCCGCGGCAACCTCGCGGCTGAGCGACCGCATGCCCGGCAGCACGAGGTCCTTCGGCCTCGTCGCGAGCAGCCGCGCGGCCTCGGGCGTGATCTCGGAGAGCGCCTGGAGCACGCACCGCTCCTGGCTGGCGAACCGGCGGGCCAGCGGCAGCGACTCGAGTCGCCTGAGCCCCGACAGCTCGAGCGACTTGCCTTGATGGGCGGCGAGCGCCGCGGCCACGTCGGCCTCGAGCTGGCGGATGCCCTGGAGCTTGAGCAGGCCGATCTTGTGCGTCGCCAGCGCCTGTGCCACCTCGACGTCGGGGTCGGTCACGCCCGGTAGCACGAGGTCGGCGTTCCGCGTCGCGAGCGCCGCCGCGACGGCGGGCGGAAACGCCGCCAGCCGCGGCAGCAGGCAGCGGCCGCGGCCGGCGAGCCGGGTCGCGAGCGGCACGGAGTCGAGCGATTCGAGGCCCTGCAGGTCGAGGTGCTCGCCGCGGTAGCCGGCCAGCGCCTCGGCCACGTCGGCCGCGAGCGCGGTGAGGCCCGGGAGGATCAATGCCGGGCCGCCATGGGTCGCGAGTGCCGCGGCCGCGTCGGCGTCGAGCTCCCGCAGACCCGGCAGCACGAGATCCCCCTTGCGCGCCGCGAGCGCACGGGCGACGGCCGGCGTGAGCGAGGCGATCCCCTTGAGGTCGAGCCGCGCCTGGTGCTGCACGAGCGCCGCGATCACGTCGGGCGGAAACCGCGTCAGGCCCGAGAGGTCGAGCGGCCCCTTGTGGGCCGCGAGCGAGCGGGCCGCCTCGGGCCCCAGGTCGACCAGCCGCGGAAACCGCAGCTCGCGCGGAAACGCCGCCAGCTCCGCGGCCGCCTCGGCCGAGAGCCGCTCGAGGCCGCGGAAGCAGATCCGCTGGCCGCGATAGCCGGCGAGCATCCGGGCGGTGGCCGCGTCGAGGACGAAGTCGCCGCACAGGATCAGCTGCTGGCCGGCATGTTCGGCCAACGCAGCCGCGATCCCGGGCTCGACGACGGCCCGCCCGGAGACCAGCAGGTGGGGCCGCGGGTTGTCCGCGCCGCCGGCGGTCGCCAGTGCCGCGGCAACGTCCACCGGCAGGCTCTCCACGAGCGGCACGCCCGCCTCGGTCTGCCCCGCGAGCCGCGCCGCCAGCGCGGGTGACTCGAGCTTCCGCAGTCCGGTCAGATAGAGGTCGCCCCCCGCCTTCTCCGCGAGGGCCGCCGCCGCCCCCTCGGACAGGGCCGGCAGGTTCCGGAGCGACATGTGCCCGGCGTGCGTGGCGAGAATCTCGGCGATCGCATCGGGCAGCTCGCTGATCCCGCCGAGCGAGAGCCCCTTGCCCTGGTGGCCGGCCAGGGCTCGGGCGACCTCGGGCTCGAGCGTCGCGAGCCCCCGCAGGTCAAGCCAGATCGCGGTCCCGGCCAACGCGGCGGCCGCCTCGGGCGTGAGCCGCTCGACGCTTGGCAGCGAGAGCGAGGCGGCCGTGGCACTGGCCGCGGCTGCGGCGACCTCGGGATCCAGGTCGCGCAGCCCAGCGAGCGTGACCTGATCGCCACCCGACAAGAGCGTGGCGACCACCTCGCCCGAGGGCCGCTCCAGCGCGGGCAGGTCGAGGAACTCGCGGAACCGCCCCCGGAAGGCCAGCCACTCGGGCGATCGCGTGCGGTGCAGAAACTCGAGCAGCATCTGCTCGTCGGCCGCGCCGAGGGGCTCGATCGCCCTGGCCTCCCCGAGCAGCCGCTCGATGGCCTCGGACGGCATGCCGAGCGCTGCGAGCACCGCGTCGGCCTGCGCGAGTGGCACCGACGCCGAGGGTCGGGTGGCCTGCTGGGCGACGATGGCCCGGGCCTCGTCGACCGTGAGGCTCGTGGCGAGCAGGGGCTCGAGGGCGGTCGGCGTGCGAGGGCCGTCGTCCGCCCAGGCGGCGGCATGAAGCATGCTCAGGGTCGCGACCGCGAGCAGAAAGCCGCGGGGTTTCATGGCTCGGGCCGGCCGGCCTTGCGGGCCGCCGTCTCCATCAAGAGAAAGAACGCTTGTCCCTCCGGCGCGATGCCGGCATGCCGAAAGTCGGGCGCCCCCGCCACGCCCTGGACGAGCCCGTGGGTATCGACCTTCCCGCGGGCCGCGGACCGCATCCGGTCTGCGGCGGGCAGACGCTCGGCCTCCAGCCAGCCGCCGCGGACCCCCTCGTAGATCGAGTAGGCGAGCATCTGGGAGAGATTCGTCTCCACGAAGCTCGCGGGCTCGTCGAGCACGTCGTGGAACAGGCCGTCGTCGCGCTCGTGCGCGAGGCAGCCGGCGAGCAGCTCCCGCAGGTGGGCGACCAACGGCCCGCGGTCGGCCGCGCGGTCCGCCGGCAGCGCCCGGATCATGCGGGTCAGCGCCACGGCCACCCAGCCGTTGCCCACGCCCCAGAAGTCGCGGCGGGCGAATCCCTGTTTCGACTCGTCCCAGATGGCGCGGTACAGCCGCGCCTCGGCATCCCAGAGCCGTCGCCGGTAGCCCTCCAGCTGCCGCCGCGCGTCGTCGTGGCGGCCGAGGGCCGCGAGGAATGGGGCCGCCGTGTGGCAGCTGTCCGACATCATGCAGGCGTCGTAGTGGAAGAGCGTGCCGTCGGCCGCGCGCGGGGCCCGCTCGAGCACATAGGCGAGCAGGCCGTCGGCCGCCGCCCGCAGCGTCGGGTCGCCGGTGATCTCGGCCGCCCGCGCGAGCGGCTCGCCGCACATCAGACAGTCGAGCGGCGAGCCGCCGAGCGTGGCGACGCGGCCGTCCTTCGCGACGTGGATCAGCATCCCGCGGGCCAGCGCCGCGAGCTGCTCGTCGGCACCGGCCTCGAGGGCAGCTTGGGCGAGGATGCCCTGCTCCCATGACTGCCGCTGCATCGCCAGCGCCGCCCGCTCGACTCGCACGGCCAGCGGATCGTCGTCCCGGCCGGCGACCGCGGGCGTCGCCCTGATCCCCGCGGCCAGGGCGAGGGCGAGGCCCGCCGCCTGGGCGAGAGGAGGACCGATCCGGGCGGCGGTCATGGGGTCACCGTCAGCGCGACGCGTAGGCCGAGGTTGTTGAAGCCCCGGTCGGCGGGGCCGCCGCCGCGGTAGGCCGAGCGGCATTTGCGGGGGCTGTAGCGATAGCATCCGCCGCGGAGCGCCCGCAGGTCGCCTTCGGCCGGGCCGGTCGGGTCGGTGACCTTGTCGGCGGGGTAGGGACCGAAGCGGTCGGCGCACCATTCGTAGACGTTGCCGTGCATGTCGTGGAGGCCCCAGGCGTTGGGCTTCTTCGTGCCCACCGGGTGCGTGCCGCCGCTGTTGAGCCAGGCGTATTGGGGCAGCTGGGTCTCGTCGTCGCCGAAGCAGAACCGCACGGTGGAGCCGGCCCGCGAGGCGTATTCCCACTCGGCCTCGGTGGGCAGCCGCAGGCCGCCGCCGGCCTGGCGGAGGTACTCCTGGCAGTCGTTCCAGGAGACGCACTCGACCGGCCGCCGATCGTCCCCCGTGAAGTGCGCCGGGTTGCTGCCCATGAGCTTGGCCCACTGCGCCTGCGTGACCTCGTGAGCGCCCAGGTAGAACGACCGCGTGAGCGCGACCTCGTGGGGCACTTCGTCCTCCGTCCGCGCCTTTTCAGTCGGCGGCGAGCCCATCCGGAACGTGCCGGCCGGCACGAACACGGGCCGGAGCCCCGTCGTCTCCTGCTCGATCTGCCGCGCCCAGTCGGAGCCGGAATGGGGCTCGACCCCGGCATCGACCGCGCGGAAGCCAGCCGGCACCCGGCCGGCCGACGCGGCCGGCGGTGCGTCGGCCCGCGCGGGTGCGGCCGCCGCCGCCATCGTCACGAGCACCGCGTGCAACAGGCGTGTCATCGGCCGGCCTCCAGGGGCTCACCAGTCGTCGGTGCGGAAGGGGGAGGCGGGAATGCCGTCGCGGTTGTAGAGATTCGCCCCCTCGGGATTCGAAGCGAAGGCGTATCGCACTGCGACCGGTTCGGCCACCGCCGCCGACTCCACGACCACCGTGTCGCCGTCGATCGCCGCCTCGGCCCAATGCCACGTGCGGTCGGCGCCGGCCACGGCGAACCGCATGAGCGGGGCGGTCGGCTCCTCGACGACGGCGTTGCGACCCTCCTTGCGGCCCACCATCAGCCCCGCGCCGATACCGTCGAACGAGAGCCGCGCCCGGCGGCCCTCGATCGCAAGAGCTCGGAAGGATGGGCCGCCGGCCCCCGGATCCTGCTTGCCGTACACGTCGCGGAGGGCCAGCCGCGCAAGCCGGCCGCCGACGTCGGCCTTGTTCCGCGGGTGGATGTCATCGGCCTCACCGAGGTCGAGCGTCACCGCGAGCGCCGTGTGAGGGACGTCGAGGCACGCCCGCTGCGCCTCCCGCATGCGGGCCCTGGAATCGCCGCCGGCCGGATCCTCGCCCGGCTTCTGGTAGGCGGGCAGTTGCACGATCAGAAACGGCAGCGACTCGTCGCCAAACAGCCGCCGCCAGTCGCGGATCAGGGCCCGCAGCCGCACGGAATAGTGCCGCGCGGCCCGACCGTCGCCGGCGTTGCTTTCACCCTGATACCAGACCGCGCCCCGGATCGGGTGGCCGGCCAAGGGCGCGATCATCTCGTTGTGGAGCGTGACGCACCGCGGCCGCCGGGCCTTCTCGCCGAAGGGGAACGCCGGAAACTCCGGATCGCCGGGCTGCTTGCCCGCCTCCAAGGCGGCGGCCTTGTCCCGCTCCCAGGCGGCGAGCGACTCCCGCATCTGCGTCGCCAGCCTCTCGTCGCCCGGCAGTTCCAGCAGCGTTTCCTGCGAGAGCCACATCTCGATCCCGGTGCTTCCCTTCGCGGAGCGGATCATGCCGACCGGCACCTGGGTGGCGGCGTGGAGATCGCGGGCGAAATAGAACCCCACGGCACAGAACCGCCCGGCCGTCTGCGGCGTGCAGACATGCCACTCTCCCTTGACGTCGTCCTGGGGGGTCTCCGCGAAGTGCTCCACGACCCCGAAGTGCCGCACGAGCGGCAGGCGGGCGGCGGCGAGGTCGGCCTTCACGTCGGGTTCCCGCGCGTAGTGTCCGGCCGAGATCGACATGTTCGACTGGCCGGAGCAGAGCCAGACGTCGCCCACGAGCACGTCGCGGATCGTGACCGTGTTGCTGCCGCGGATCGTCAGCTCCCGCGGCTCGGCCGACGCCTCGAGCGGCGGCAGGGTGGCCCGCCAGCGGCCGGCCGCATCCGCGGTCGCCCGGGCCGTCTGGCCGGCGAACGCGACAATGACCTCCTCGCCTGGGTCGGCCCGCCCATGCACAGGCAGTTCCCGGCCGCGCTGGAGGACCATGTGGTCGGAGAACACCGCGTGGGGCTGCACGTCGCCCTGGGCGATGGCGCAGCAGGCGGCAACGAGCGACGCATGAACCGCTGACGAAAATCTCACGGCGATCCCTGCCTCCGACCCGCTACGATCCCAAAGGCGCCTGGACGAGCCATCGGCGACTATTCTAAACTGCTTTAGGAACTCGCGTGAGTGCTTTTTTTAGGCACGAACTGGAGGGGATGCCATGAGTCGGCCAAGGCCAGGGAAACGCGAGGCACGGCATTTGCCGCGAGGCATGACGCTGGTCGAGCTGCTCGTGGTGATCGTGATCATCGCCGTGCTGATGGGGCTTCTGTTTCCCGCGGTGCAATCGGTCCGCGAGGCGGCCCGTCGGACCCAATGCTCCTCGCAGCTGCGAAGCCTGGGCCAGGGTTGCCTCACCTCCATGAGCCTGAGCGGCAAGCTGCCCACTGTCGGCAAGGAGCCGTGCCAGCAGGTGCCCTACAACACCTCGTGCCAGCCGGGTCAGATCGGCACGGGCATCGATGCCTCCATGACGGAGACCAGCGACTGGAGCTGGGGGTGGCAGATCCTACCGTACATCGAAGCAAAGGCGGTCTACGACCTCGACCCGACCTTTGCGACGGACAAAACCGGCAACTTCAACAGGATTCAGGCGACTCCGATTGCCACCATGTACTGCCCCAGCCGGCGACCGCCCGGACTCTATTTCGGTAAGGCCAACTCGGACTACGCCGCCTGCCATGGGCTCGTGCGGGGAGATTTCTCGAAGTCGCCCGACCCGCTCTCGTCAGGGCTCATCGTGAGGAGAGGAGCATGGATGGTCGATGCGGACGGGGCGCCGGACGGGTTTTCCCAAACCATCATGCTTGGCGAAAAGCAGGCCAACGTCCAGCGTTTGACCGGATCGAGCGGGATCCCGCTCGACAACAACCAGAACTATCTGAACCCTGGCTTTCTCGACAATGAGACCTGGCGGATGGGCAACGACCCTCCGCAGCACGACCGCCTTCATCCGTCAACCGCGAGTGCTTCTTCGACCGCGCAGTCAACCCGCTTTGGTTCCTCACACGCGAACGCCTGCGGCATCGTCATGGGCGACGGTGCAGTGCGGTGGATCTCCTACAACGTGGATCCAGAGACCTTCCGCCTCGCCGCCTGCCGCGATGACGTGACTCGGAATCCCGGCAAGGTGCTCGACGAGACGAAGTTCAAGTGAGCGGCCCCGCCATCCGTCAACCGGCCGCCCCTCAACGATCCGTGCGAAACGGCGAGGCCGGCAGGCCGGCCTGGCTCCAGAGGCTCATCGTCGGCACGTTGATCCAGGCGTAGCGAATGGCCTTCGGCTCCGCCACGCCGGCCGCCGACACCACGACCGTGTCGCCGTCGATCCGCGCGTCACCCGCCACGAAGGCCCCGTCGGCTCCGGCCACCTGGAACCCGCCGAGCGTGTCGCCCGTCTTCGACACGAGGCCGCCGCCGACCTCCTTGAAATGGACGCGGGCCTTGTCGCCCACGATCTCCAGGCGGTCGAAGACCGGCCCCGAGGCGGTCACGTCGCGGCCGTAGACCTGCTTCAGGGCCACGAGGCCGAGCCGCTCCCCCACCGTCTTCTTGTTCTTGGGATGCAGTTGGTCGGGATCAGGATTGTCGCAGGTGATCGCCACGC
>JBILOA010000245.1:0-4092 GCA_044374735.1 Pirellulales bacterium
CCGTCGCCGGTAAGCTGCGCGAGCGCCGCCTCGAGCGCCACGGCATGGTCGGGCACCGGCATCACCGTCTCGAACGAGCTCGCGCCCGCCGAGGCGTAGACCCGGCTCTCCGCCGCACCGATCCGTTCGACCCCGCCCCGCGCGAGCTCCGCGCCCCCCTCCCGGCCTGCCGTTTCCGGCAGGTCGAAGAGGCGGTACTTGAAGCTCGTGGAGCCCAGGTTGGCGACGAGGATTTTCATCAGGAGAAGAAGGCGGTGACGAGGCTGTCGGCCGGACGCGGGATGACGTGGCTGGCGACGAGCTCGCCCACCTGCTGGGCCGACGTGGCACCGGCCTCGACGGCCGCCCGCACGCTGCCCACGTCCCCCTGCACCACCGTCGCCACGAAGGCGTTGCCGATGCTGATCCGCTTCAGGATCTTCACGTTGGCCGCCTTGGCCATCGCGTCGGTGGCCTCGACGAGGCCCACGAGTCCCTTGGTCTCCAAAATTCCGATCGCCGTGTTCATGTTGGTTCCTGTCCTGAGTGAATGAAACTGGGGTTGAAGAAAAGACGCTCCGACTCGCACACGCTCAGCCTGCCGGCGGCAGGACGATCCCGATGTCCTCGTGCGGACGCGCGATCACCTGCACGCTCACCACGTCGCCGATCCGGCCGGCCGCAGCCGCCCCGGCGTCGGTCGCCGCCTTCACCGCGGCCACGTCGCCCGAGACGAACGCCGTCACGAGCCCGCTGCCGATCTTGTCCCAGCCCATGAAGGTGACGTTCGCCGCCTTCATCATCGCGTCCACCGCCTCGACGAGCGTGGTGAAACCCTTCACCTCGATCATGCCGAGGGCTTCGACATTCTTCGCCATCTGTCGCTCCCTTTGTGTCTGTTCCGGCCCATCGATCCTGGCGGGGCCGCGCCCCGCCGACCGCGCCGGCACACGCCGGCTCGACGGTCTTGTCTCGTTCGTGCGTCGGCCTCGCGCCGCTCGCTTCGCCATCAGGTTTGCCTCACCAGTTCGACGCTCTCGGCATGGTCGAGGTCCGCCGCATTGCCCTCGTCGGTGTCGATGTGCACCTCGAGCTTGCTCGTGGCGTCGGCCCGCACCAGCAGGTCGCGAAACACCGTGCCGCAGGAGCCCTTGATCACGAGGCTCACGCGGTCGCCGTCCTTGACCCCGAAGTGCTCGGCGTCGGCGTAGCACATGTGGACGTGCCGTTCGGCCCGGATCACGCCCTCGGAGAGCTCGACGGCGCCCGCGGGGCCCACCAGCACGCACCCCGGCGTGCCGCTGATCTTGCCGCTGGCCCGGACGGGCAGGTCGATGCCCAGCGAGATCCCGTCGGTGAAGGCGAGCTCCACCTGCGAGGCCTTGCGGGTGGGCCCCAGCACCCGGACCGTGGGCAGCATCTTCCGCTTCGGCCCCACCACCATCACCGTCTCCTCGGCGGCGTAGAAGCCGTCCTGGTAGAGGTTCTTCATGGGCGTGAGCGTGTGGCCCGGGCCGAAGAGTTTTTCCACGTGCTCATCGGTGAGGTGGCAGTGGCGGGCCGAGATGCTCACGACGAGCTTCGGCTCCGCGCGGGCGACGGCGGCCGCCTGCGACGGGGGCGTACCCCGCGACGTGAGCACGATCTCACGGACGATCCGCTCGACGGCGGCACGGTCGAGGCCAGGTGGCATGGCGATCATGCGGGGCGACTCCTTCGCGGGGCGGATTCGGTGGCATCTTCGAGCGGAGACTCGTCGACCTGGGTGACGAGCAGTCGCGGGCCGGCGGCGGCGATCCGCTCCCGCCACGACCCCGAAAGGCCGGCGTCGGAGACGACCAGGTCGATCGCCTCGAGTGGGGCCACGAGCGTCAGGCTCTTGCGGCCGAACTTGGAGCTGTCGGCGACCACGATCACCCGGCCGGCGGCCTGGAGCATCGCCTGCTCCGTCTCCGCCAGGAGGAGGTGGGCGTTGAACAGTCCTTCGGCGTCGATGCCTGCGGCCGAGAGCACGGTCGTCGTGACGTGGAGGCGGCCGAGCAACTCGTTGGCGTAGGGCCCGAGGCAGACCCCGGTCCGCGGCGAGACGTAGCCACCGAGGAGGACGAGATCGGTCCGCGACTCGGAGGCGAAGAGGTTCGCCACCGGCAGGCTGTTGGTGACGACCTGGAGCGAGCGGCCGACGAGCAGCCGGGCCACCTCATAGGTCGTGGTGCCGCCGTCGAGCAGCACGGTCTCGCCGTCGGCGATCTCCTCGGCCGCCGCGACAGCGATCGCCCGCTTGGCGGCCCAGTGAGCCGGCTGTCGCTCACCGAACTCCGCCAGCCGCGGGACGCCGCCGGCGTAGAGCACGCCGCCGTGGGTCCGGCGAGCCGCCCCTTGCTCCTCGAGCGCGTCGAGATCCCGCCGGGCCGTCGACTCCGAGATCCCAAGTTCCTTGGTGATCTCCTCGATCGACGCGAAGCCGCGGACGCGGATCATGTCGAGCAGTCGGGTCCTTCGGTCGTGGTTTTGCACGATTTGCTTCGCCTCGTGCTCACGATTGTGATCAAAAAACGCAACCACGCAAGATTCCCGCCTAGAAAAGACTGTTTACAGCCGCCATCCTGACCGATTCCACTCCTGCCAGAGATTGAATCCCGTCCTCCGGAAACCGGTGATTCTCAAAAACGGCGACATTTCTGTAGGTTTCCTCGAATCTAGGTCACGAATCCGTGCTGGTTGAGCCCATGCGTGTCGCCCGCTTCGCCCGCCGATTCGCCGCCCCCGTCTCGCTGCCACCGGCGGCGCCGGCGGGAGTCCTCGTGCGGTCGTTCTGTGCCGATCGTGACGCCCGGGACATCGCTCGGCTGGGCGAGGCGCTCGGCGAGTTGCCCAGAGGCCGGGCCTCAGCAGGGAGCGCGCCCCACGGGAGCCGCGGACTGCTCGCGGAACTGGCCAGCCGACCGGGCCGCCAGGTGGAGGGCTGGCTGGCGACCGCCGCGGCCCGAGACACTGCCGGCGAGCGGCTGCTCGGGCTGATTTCGCTCGTTGCCTGTCGATCGGCCGCCAGGAGCAGGCACTCGATCGGGTGGCTGGTGGTTCACCCGGAAGCACGACGCCTGGGCGTGGGCAGGGCGCTCGTCGCTCATGCCTGCCACCGTGCGGCCGAACTGGCAGCCGAGACGGTCTGGGTCGAGACGAGATCCGATTGGCCGGCGGCGATCGCGTTTTGGCGCGCCGTCGGATTCGCGCCATTGGCCGCGACCTCCGGCACGCGCGACACGGCCCCCGGGGCTGAATCGCCTGATATGCTCGCCTAAGACGGCGAGGGGCATCGACCCCGCTTTCCCACCGCCCGCCAGGAATGCACCCATGAACGAATCACGACGGCAAAACTTCGAACGGGACATCGACGATGTTCGCGGCCTTCACGAGGGCCTCGTCCGGGGTGCCGGCGGCACGCCGGGCGGCACGTGGCTCTTCTTCTTCGGCCTGGTGCTGGCCGGAGCGGGCCTGTGGTTCTTCCTGAGCAACGTGCACGTCGTGACCCGCGACGTCGGGTTCTTCTCCGGCGCCTTCAACCGCGGCATGTTCGGCGGCGGGATGCCGGCGGCGAGCACCGGGATCATCTTCGCGCCGATCTTCATCGGCCTTGTGATCCTGTTTTACGACGCGCGGCTGAGGTGGGGCTGGGCCCTGTTTTACCTCGGGCTCGCGATCATCGTGATCGAGATCCTGAGTCGGATCCAGTTTCTGATGCAGATGAAGACGAGCAACCTGCTCCTGATGCTCGGGATGGTGGCCGCCGGCATCGGCATGATGTTGCGAAGTTTTCGCGACGGCTCGTTCGACGGGCCGCCGACGGCAGGCGGTGGTCCACCACCCGCGCGCTAGCTGCGGATGCCCACCGATCGGTTCAGCCAGAAGCCGGTGCCCAAGAGCATCACGCCGCTGGTGATCAGGTGGGCGGCGATGATCACGCCGAGGTAGAGCGGCGCCTTCTCAGGCGTCGCGGCGAACAGGATGCCTCCCAGCACGGCCGTGATCAGACCGTCGACCAGCAGCCAGCCCCAGGGAAAGTCGCGGGGCACCGAAAACGCGGCGGTGAGCTTGGCGGCGGCCTCGAACAGG
>JBILOA010000247.1:0-4060 GCA_044374735.1 Pirellulales bacterium
ATTGGGGGGCTGGCGGAGCCACCGGTGGTCGGTGACCGGAGCGACCCGCAGATCGCCCACCTCGACGGCCTCTGTCTGTCGCGGGCTTGGTGCCTCCGGCGGATCGTCGCGACGCTGGCTGCCGGTCACATGCGGTGGGCGGAGTTGCACGCCGCCATCGAGGCCAACTTCGAGCCGGCCCTGCCGCACACCGTCGGTGGCGACTACGTGGGGGAGCACTGGCTGGCGTCGTTCGCGGCCCTCGCGCTCGGAGACGTGCCGTAGGCGGTCGAGGCGGCGGTGGTCCGCGGGCTGCTACCCTATCGCCATGTTGGATCCTGTCGTCACGCCCGCCGAGCCGGTCGGAGATGCGGCGGTCGCGGTGCGAATCGCCGGAGGCTCAGCGGCCGAGACACTCGGCTGGGTGAGGGCTGCGGCGGCGGCCTTGCGGGCGGCGGGGCTCGCCGGGGTGACCGACATCGTGGCCTCACCGGGCCGGGTGACGGTGGCCTATGACACGCTCCGCGTCATCGATCCCGCGGCGCTGGGCGAGCGGGTGAACGCCATCGCCGCGACGGCGCGGAGGCAAGCGGGCATCGAGCCGGTGAGCCACGAGATCGCCGTCGCGTATGACGGGCCTGATCTCGTGGAGGTCTGTGGCATCCACGGCATCTCGCGGGCGGACTTCGTGGCAGCCCACACCGCTCCGGAGTATTTCGTGGAAGCGATCGGCTTCCTGCCGGGCTTCGGGTATCTCGCCGGGTTGCCGGCGACTCTCGCCACGCCCCGCCGGGCCACGCCAAGGCGGGTCGTGCCGGCTGGGGCGGTCGGCATCGGCGGCGGGCAGACGGGCGTGT
The DNA here is from genome assembly GCA_044374735.1 of Pirellulales bacterium. GTDB lineage: Bacteria > Planctomycetota > Planctomycetia > Pirellulales > UBA1268 > QWPN01. The sequence goes on from JBILOA010000247.1 coordinate 837, forward strand.
ATCCCTTCGCCAGCCCCGGCGGGTGGAACCTCGTGGGGCGATCGAATCGGCCGCTCTTCGATGCGTCGCGGCCGAGGCCGGCGCTCTTCGAGGTGGGCGACCGCGTGCGATTCGTCGAGGCCGACCTGCCACCGGGCGGTGCTGGGCCGTCGGCTCCGCCGGCAACGATCGCGGCCAGGCCTGCGGCGATCACGGTCGTGCAGCCGGGGCTGTTCACGACGATCCAGGATCTGGGCCGGCCTGGGTATCGGGCCGCCGGCGTACCGCTCTCGGGCGCGGCGGATCGCCTGTCGCTACGGCTGGCCAACCTGCTGGTCGGGAATCCGGACGATGCGGCGGCGATCGAGTGCACGCTGCTCGGGCCGACGTTGCGATTCGAACGCGACTCGCTCGTCGCGCTTGTCGGTGGTGACTTTCCGGGCCTGCCCACCGGTGTCGCGACCCGCGTGGCGGCCGGCACGGAACTCTCGATCGGCCATGCGACTGGCGGGTGTCGTGGTTACCTGGCCGTGGCCGGTGGCATCGATGTGAATCCGGTGCTCGGCAGCCGCAGCACGCTGGTCGTGGCGGGGCTCGGCGGGTGCGCCGGCCGGCCGCTGCGGGTGGGCGACCGGTTGGCGGTTGGAGCCCGTGGCGGCAACGGGACGAGCGAGGCTGAGGGAGATCGCCGGGCTCGCGCCCGGGGCTTGGATGTGGTCGATGAACCAAGACGCACTTCCGCGCGGGTGCTGCGGATCATTCCCGGCGAGCACGCCGAGGCGTTTGGCGGAGCCGCTTGGGCGCGCGGCTTTCGCGCGAGCAGCCGCTCGGATCGAATGGGCGTGCGGCTCGAAGGAGAGCCACTCCCCGGGGCCGGAGCCTTCGCCGGGATGGCGAGCGTGGGGGTGTTTCCCGGCACGGTGCAGGTGCCGCCCGACGGGCGGCCGATCGTGCTTCTGGCCGACGCCCAGACGATCGGCGGCTATCCCGTGCTTGGCCAGGTGATCGCGGCCGACCTGCCGCAGGCGGCCCAACTGCGGCCCGGCGACGAACTGCGGTTCGAGCCCGTCTCGTTGGCCGAGGCCCGCATCGCGTTGCACGAGCAGGAGATGGCGATTTCCGCGATGTATAAGGCCAGGCAATGAGCCACACGCAACGAGCCACGATCGACCTCAACGGCGACCTGGGCGAGGGTGCGGCGCACGACGCGGCCCTGATGCCGCTCGTGACCTCGGCCAACATCGCCTGCGGCGGCCACGCGGGCGACGATGCCTCGATGGCCGCGACCGTGGCCCTCGCGCGTCGGCACGGTGTGGCGATCGGGGCCCATCCAGGACATGCCGACCGGGAGCACTTCGGTCGCCGCTCGCTCGCGATCACGCCAGAAGCGGCCGCGGCCCTCGTCGTCGGCCAGGTCGAGCGGCTGGCCGCGGTCGCCGGCGAGCCGCCGCGGCACGTCAAGCTGCATGGCGGGCTCTACCATCAGGTGGCCCACGAAGAACCGCTCGCGCTGGGCGTCGCGGCAGCGGTCGCGGCCCGTTGGCCGGGCATGATCCTCGTCGCGCCCGCCGGCAGCCTGCTCGTGGCGGTGGGCCGGCGGTTGGGGCTCGCGGTCGCGGACGAGGCCTTCATCGACCGGGCCTACGCGGCCGACGGCACGCTCGTGCCCCGGTCGCAGCCGGGGGCGGTGATCACGGAGCCACAGGCGGCGGCCGAGCGGGCGGTGCGGCTGGTGCGGGAGGGGAGCGTGGAGTCGGTCGACGGGGGTGTCGTGCGGCTCAACGCCGACACGCTCTGCATCCATGGCGACGGCCCGGATCCGGCGGGGCTGGCGAGGGCCGTGCGGGAGGCCCTGGAGCGAGCGGGCATCGGCGTGGCACGGTTTTCGCCGCGAGTGGATAATCCCCCCGTCTGATCCCACGCCGCCCCGGGGTGTTTGCATGCGAGACTGCGACTGGCAGGAACCGGTCAACTGCCGCCGGCCCGTGCAGTGCATCGTGCCGCCGTACATGGTCGACGCGATGGCCCACTGTGCCGACGCCGCGGTTCGCGATAGCGCGCTCGTGGCGCTCGCCCACTGCGCGGCGGTGCGGGCCGTGCGCGACTTCGCCGGGCGGATGCCCTCCATGATGGTCGCGGCGTCGCCCACGGGCCGGAAACACCGGCTCATCTACGACGCCCGCGGGAAGGACGTCTTGCCGGGCAAGCTCGTTCGCGGCGAGGGAGATTCCAAGGCGACCGATCCGGCGGTCAACGAGGCCTACGACCACTCCGGCGACACCTTCGACTTCTTTCACACGCTCTTTGGCCGTAACTCGCTCGACGACGCGGGGATGTCGCTGATCTCGAGCGTGCACGTCGGTGAGGCCGACGGCCGCGATCGCTATCAGCCGATGAACAACGCCTTCTGGGACGGCTCACAGATGGCCTACGGCGACGGCGACGGGAAGGTGTTTCGCGGCTTCACGAAATCGCTCGACGTGGTGGCCCACGAGCTCACGCACGGCCTGCAGGCTTTCACGAGCAACCTCGTCTACCGCGGCCAGTCGGGCGCCCTCAACGAGCACTTTGCCGACGTGTTCGGGGTGCTCGTGCGGCAGTGGCGGCGGAAGGAGCCGGCCGAGACGGCCTCGTGGCTCGTGGGGACGGAGGTGCTCGTGGCGGCGGAGACGCGGCGGGGCATCCGCGACATGGAGCATCCCGGCACGGCCTACCGCGACGATCCCGTGCTCGGAAGCGATCCCCAGCCCGGCCACATGAAGGCCATCTACACCGGCCCGGCCGACTCGGGAGGCGTGCACATCAACTCCGGGATCCCCAACCGGGCTTTCGTGCTCGCAGCCAAGAGTCTCGGCGGCAACGCCTGGGAGACGGCCGCGGCGATCTGGTACGAGGCGATGCTGCAGCTCTCGCGCACGAGCCAGTTCGACGACCTGGCGCGGATCACGGCCCAGGTGGCGGCCGATCGGTTCGGCTCCGCCACACGCAAGGCCGTTAGGGCCGCGTGGAAGAAGGTTGGGTTGTAGCCGAAGTCGCGGGCAGCGAGGCGATCCGGGCGATGAGGGTGGCCGGGAACAGAATCCCGCACAGGGCCTCCAGCGTGCACAGTGCGCTGGCCCAGCGGCCCACCGGGGCCAGGTCGCCGTAACCGGCCGTGGTCAGCGTCGAGAAGCTCAACCAGACGAAGTCGATCCAGCGGGGCGGGCGGCCACTCTCGAGGGCGGCCGGGGGGACGTAGGCGCCCG
>JBILOA010000248.1:0-4052 GCA_044374735.1 Pirellulales bacterium
CGACCGAAGGGTCTGGCGGATTCCCGACGATTTGCTCGCGCAGGCGAAGGTGGTGATCGAAGCGGGGGGGCGTCGCGACCAGTCCGCGGCCGTGCTCGCCGGTCCGTTCGACGAGCCGGCGGCCGACGAGCCCTGAGGCCAGCGGTCGGCCGTTTTCCCTCGAGCCCGTTTTCCTCAACCAGAGCCAACGATTCCGATGACCGAACTCACCGCCGACATCGACCGTCTCGCCCGTGGTGCCGCGGCCTGGGCCAGCCAGACGCCCGCGGCGCGGAGCCGGCTGGCGCTCGAAACCGCGCTGACCACGGCGGCGGCGGCCGACGCCTGGACGGAGGTGGCCGTCGCCATCAAGCAGGCCGCCGGCACTTCCGTCGAGGCCTTGGCCCGCGCCGAGGAGACGGCGACCGGCCCGCTGGTCACGCTGCGGCTGCTGCTCGTCACCGCCGGGGCACTCGCCGACATCGGCCGCGGCGGCCTGCCCCGTCTGCCGCGGCCGCCCCGGCTCGCCCACCGGGGCAGCGACGCCGCCCGGATCGAGGTCGAGGCGCTTCCGGCGGCCGGTCCGCACGGGACGCTCCACGACTCGGCCATCTTCTCCGGCCACCGCGCGACCATCCGCTGCGTCGATCCCGGTGGGCTCGAGGCCTTCACGCGGTCGTGGCGGGAAGAAGTGGCTCGCCGGCCCCGAGCCGGGGGCGTGGCGCTCGTCGTCGGTGCCGGCAACGTGACGGGCCTCGCCCCCGGCGACTGCATCAGCCAGATCTTCGAGCACGGCCGGTCGGCGGTCCTCAAGCTCCACCCGCTGCATGCCCCGCTCGCCCCGGTGCTGGCCGACGCGCTCGCGCCGCTGATCCGCGACGGGCTGCTCGCGATCCACGTCGGGGGGCCGGAGGTGGTGCAGGCGGCGATCGCCGCCCCGCCGATCGGCCACGTGCATCTGACCGGGGGCGCCGCCGCGTTCGAGGCGATCGTGTGGGGCGGTGGGGATCGGCGCGGTCCGCCCCGGCTCGTGCAGGCGATCACCTGCGAACTGGGCAACGTGACCCCCTGGTTCATCGTGCCCGGCCGCTACTCGCCGCGGGCGCTGGCCCGACAGGCCGACACCGTCGCGGCCTCGATCGTCAACAACACCTCGTTCAACTGCATCGCGACGAAGCTCGTGGTCACCGCCCGATCGTGGGAGCAGCGGGAGGCGTTTCTCAGCCTCGTCCAGCAGCGGCTCGCCGCGATGCCACCGCGGGCCGCCTGGTATCCCGGCTCGGCATCGGCCTGGGCGACGCTCTCGGGTCGCGCCGTGCCGGCCGACGGCACGCTCCCCTGGGTGGTGCGCGCGGGCATCGATCCCGACGCCGACTCGCAGTTCATCGAGCGGGAGTGGTTCGTGCCGGTGGCGGCGGAGGTGCCGTTGGCGGCCGGGTCGATCGAGGCGTTTTGCACCGCCGCGCACGAGCTCGTGGCCCGGCTGCCGGGATCGCTGGCGGCGAGCGTCACGCTGCCCGACTCGCTCCCGGCGCACGACCGGGCCCGCGTCGAACTGCTCGTGGAGCATCTCCCCTTCGGCGTCGTGGCCGTCAACACCTGGTCGGCGATCGCCTACACGCTGGGGAGCGCGCCCTGGGGGGGCTTCCCCGGCGGCACCCTGCAGGAACCGCGGAGCGGGATCGGCTTCGTGCACGATCCCCTGCTCTTGCCGCTGGTGCACAACACGATCCTGCGGGCGCCGCTCGTCTCGCGGCTGCTGCCGGCCTGGTTTCCCTGGCATCGGAACGGGCTCACGCTCGCCCGCGGCGTGTTGGACATGTACGCGGGCCTCGCCCGAGGCAAGCGGGGCCTCTGGCCGCTCGCCCGGATGCTGCCGGCCGTGCTCAGCGGATGAGGGAGGACGGCATGGCCTGGATCCAGCATCAGCTGCGGCTCGCTCCGCGTCGTCGCGGCTTTCACCTGATCACCCCCGAGGTCGAGGCGGCCCTGCCCGAACTGGAGCGGTTGCGGGTGGGGCTGCTGCACGTCTTCCTCCAGCACACCTCGGCGAGCCTGTGTCTCAATGAAAACGCCGACCCCGACGTGCCCCGCGATCTGGAGCTGGCCTTCAATGAGATCGCCCGCGAGGACTTTGCCTACGCGCACACGGCGGAGGGCCCCGACGACATGCCGGCCCACGTGAAGTCGGCCATGCTGGGCGCGGCCGTGAGCGTGCCGATTGCGGCGGGCCGTCTTTGCCTCGGCACCTGGCAGGGCATCTACCTCTGCGAGCACCGCGACCACGGTGGCCCCCGCCGACTGGTGCTTACGGTGCACGGCGAGCTGGCCTGATGCGGACCGGGGTTTCCTGTCGCGGGCCTAGGGCAGATCTCCGGCCGGCGGCCGTGAAGCCTATGCTTCACGCATGCAACCGCCCCCCGTCTGCCTGTGGCTGAAGCGCGATCTGCGGGTGACCGACAACCCGGCCCTCGCGACAGCGGTCGACCGCGGCCGGCAGGGAGGCGTGGTGGCGGTCTTCGTGTACGAGCCCGAGGTTCTGAGCCAGGCGGAGTGGAGCGGCGATCACTCCGCGTTTCAGGCCGAGTGCCTCCGCGACCTCGCACCCCGGCTCGCACGACTCGGGGTGACCTTTGTGACCCGCCGCGGCGAGGCGGTTGCCGCGCTCGAATCGCTGCGGCGGGAGACCGGCTTCACGACGCTCGTGGCCCACGAAGAGACGGGCACGGGCGTCACCTACGCCCGCGATCGGCGTGTCCGCTGGTGGGCCCGCGACGCCGGGGTCGAGTTTCTCGAGTTGCCCCAGACGGGCGTCGTCCGCCGCCTGCGGTCGCGAGACGGTTGGAACCGGCTCTGGGAACGGCGCATGCAAGCCTCGCCGGCCGAGATCCGGCCGCTGGGCTGCCGGCCGGCGTCATGGCCGGCCACGGCCGGCATCCTCGACGAACGCGGGCTGGGCCTCGTGGCGAGCCTGCGCGACCGGCAGCGGGGTGGCGAGGCGGAGGCGGCCGGGGTGCTCGCCGACTTCCTCGACGTCCGCGGCGTGCGATATTCAGGCGGTCTCAGCAGCCCGGTGACGTCTCCGACCGCCTGTTCTCGGCTATCGGCTCACCTCGCCTTCGGCACGCTCTCGGTGCGGCATGTGTGGCGGGAGAGCGAACGGCGGCGGCTGGAAGTCGCGGCACTTTCCCAGGAAGCGGCCGACGCCCGCGCCGCCGTCGGACTCGCCCGCTGGCGGCGGAGTCTCCGGGCGTTTCAATCGCGGCTCCACTGGCACTGCCACTTCATGCAGAAACTGGAGGACGAGCCGGAGTTGGAGTTTCGCTGTCTGCAGCGGTCGGCGGAGGGACTGCGGGACGCGGCGCCGCACGCCGACCGGCTCGCAGCCTGGCAGGAGGGACTCACGGGCTACCCGCTCGTCGACGCCTGCATGCGGAGCGTGGCAGCGACGGGTTGGCTCACGTTCCGGATGCGGGCGTTGGTGGTGTCCTTCGCCAGTTACACGCTCTGGCTTCCCTGGCGGCCCACCGGACTCCACCTGGCGCGACTGTTCCTCGACTTCGAACCGGGCATCCACTGGTCCCAGATGCAGATGCAGAGCGGCACGACCGGAATCAACACGCTGCGGATTTACAATCCCGTCAAGCAGGCACACGAGCACGACCCGTCTGGGGCGTTCATTCGCCGCTGGCTGCCGGAACTGGCCCGCGTGCCGACCGCATTCATCCACGAGCCGGGTCGGATGCCGGCCTCCGTGGCGGCCGCAGCCGGCGTACGGATCGGGATCGATTACCCGCTGCCGATCGTGGACCACCTGGCAGCCGTGCGGGAGGCGAAGGCCAGATTCGCCGCGGTCCGTGGTTCCCCCGTGGCCCGGAGCGAGGCGGTAGACGTGGCCCGACGGCACGGGAGCCGCCGCGACCGCCGCGGGGCGATGCAGCAGGACCCGGTTCGCCGGACGCTTGCGGGCCACCCCGGCCCGCCGGCCGTGGATCCCCAGCGAAGGTTGCCGTTCGCCGAGTGAACGGCGGGGGACGCTGTTCTCAGCCTGCCCTGAGGATCCAGTGGACGGG
>JBILOA010000431.1:0-2850 GCA_044374735.1 Pirellulales bacterium
TTCCGTGACGTCGACATCGAGACCAATCCGGGCAACGGGCGGTTGCTCGCCTGGCTCGACAGCCACGGCGAGGTGCTGTCGCGGCAGTTCAGCGACGACCGGGTGCGGATCCACTGCCGGATTCCCGCCGCGATCCTCGGCCGGATCGACCCGGCCGAGGCCGTCGTCACGCCGCACGAGCCGGTCGCCGGCCCGGCAATGCCGCCCGACGCCTCCGCCGGACTGGACCCGCTCGCGGCAGGGCGATGATGGCGGTTCCGGAGGTTTGTCGCCGTGGTCGCCGCCGGCTGGCGGGCCTGCGCGCGATCGTGACCGGGGGCTCGTCGGGGGTGGGGCGGGCGCTCGCCCTGGAGCTCGCGCGACGCGGAGCGCGGGTGCTGGCCACGGCCCGGCGTCAGGAGCGGCTCGACGAACTCGCTCGCCTGGGTGGATTGGCCGGGCCGATCGAGCACGAGGCCGGCGACATCTGCGATCCCGCCTTTCGCCGCCACCTCGTCGCCTCCGCCGCGGCGCGGCTCGGCGGCATCGACCTCGTGGTGGCGGCGGCGGGTGGCGGGGCCGTCGGCGGCTTTCGCACGGCGCGACCCGAGACGCTGATCCGGATCCTGGACCTCGATCTCGTGGCCCCGGCCGAACTGGTGCGGGAGGCGCTGCCGCACCTGGCCCGCGGCCGCGATGCGGCGGTGGTGCTCGTGGGCTCGATCCTCGGCCTCCATCCCCTGCCCCTCCACGCCGAATACTGCGCCGCGAAGAGCGGCCTGCGGTCACTGGCAGGCACGCTGCGGCTCGAGCTCGCCGGCGATGGCATCGGCGTGCTGCTCGCCACGCTCGGACCGATCGAATCGGAGTTTTGGACGGCGCTCGTGGCGGGCGAAAGGCCCGGCTGGTCCCGCGGCCGGGGCCTGTCGCCGGACCGTGCCGCCGGGGCGATTCTCTCCGGTCTCGAGCGACGGAAAACGGAGGTCGTTCCCGGCTGGCAGGCAAAGGGATACGCTTGGCTGGCCCACTGGATGCCCGGGCTGATCGATCGCTGGGCCGCCGCACGCTGGCGGACCGACGCGTCTGGCACGGGAGGGACTGGAGACGGCCACGCCCGATGAGCGACGCGTTCACCGCCATCGCCCCCGATGCCTTGTTCGTCGTTGCCTGCCCCGTCTGCCAGGGTCAGGTCGCGGCGGTCGGCACGCTCTGCGGCCGAGACGCGTGCTGCCCGCTGTGCGCGAGCCTGTTCCACGTCCCCGACCCGTCGGCACCGCTGCCGGAAGCCACCCCGGCGGCTGCTTCACCAAGCGCGACGGCGCCCCCGCCCGAAGCCACCACGGCGCCTTCGACAAACGCCGCCACGTCCCCTCAGCCGGAAGCCGTCCCGGCACCCGTGGAGCAGACGGCCCGCCACCAAGACCCAACGCCGGCCCCGGAGCCGTCCGGACTCGCGGAAGACTGGGGCGCGGTGATCACGCAACTCGCTCCCCTGCGGAAGGATCCAGAGTCGGCCCCGCCGTCGTCGACGGGGGCATCCATCTTCGAGCTGTCCGGCGTGGCCGATCCGCTGCCGGTCGACGACCAGGAATTCACCGCGGCGGCGGATACCGCCGAGGTCGTCGGGCTCACGGATGAGGCGTTGGCGGCCCAACCGCTCAGGGAGCCTCCACGGCGAGCGGGCCCGCACCCGGTGGCGACCGCGAACCTGCCCGTCGCCGGCGGCACCCCCCTGGACCCCAAGGCAGCAGAGCTCGCGTTCTCCGAACCGGTTCGGACGATCCGCCACGGCGACAGCGTGATCGAAATCCGGCGGCTCACGCCCGAGGAACGGCAGGCGCGGCGGTTCCGCCGGAACGTGCTGATGATCGTGGTGGGCGTCTCGATCCTGCTGGCGGTCGTGATCCTGCTGGGCGTGGGCGGTGGCGGCCGCCGCCGCCGTCCCGTCTCCAGTCAGCCGATCGCCTCACCGATCGCGAGCAGTTCTTCGGCGTCGAGAAACGCATCGGGCTGAGTGAAGATCCGCTCGATCGCCGCCCGGTGGATCTTCATCTTGGTGCCACCGACGCCGAGGGCACCGTAGACAACTTGCTGACCCTCGGACCGGCCCTTGTCACCGGCGACGACGCCGTGGATGCCCGCCGGAGGCACGGCATTGAGGTCGATGAGCACCCGGGCCGACGCGGCCGCTTCGCGACCGGCCGCATCGAGCAGCACGGCCCCCGCGGCCCCCGCCGCCACCACGAGGTCGGCCGCGGCAAGCACCCCGGCCAGCGGCGAACCGGCCGCGACGCCGCCGGGCGCGGCAATGCCGTGGATCTGGGCCCCGGGCACCTGTTCGGCAATCGCACGGGCCGCGGCCTCGGCCCGCTCGAGCGAGCGGGAGCCGAGCGTCACCCGCACCCCCTTGCGAGCCAGCAACCGCCCCACCCGCTGCCCGACCGGCCCCGTGCCCCCGAGCACGACGGCCCGGGCGGGCTGACCACTGCCGGCGAGGTGACGCAGGGCGGCGACGACGGCGGCGGCCGCGGTGGTGTTGGCGCCGGATGGATCGACGAGCACCCCCACCCGCACCGGCCCGAAGAAGGTCTTGGCGACCCGTCGCGCCACCGCCTCGGCAGCCGCCACGTCGGAGCCGCCGATGAAGATGGCCGTGCTGGCGAGGTCGCCGCCCCCGCGGGTGAACATCCCGCCGTGGACCAGCGGCACCGCGGCATCGGGCGTGACGCCCCCATGACGCAGGAGCACGTCGGCGCCGGCATCGACGGCCACGATCGCATCGAAGGTGCTCGGCTGCGGATCGCAATCGAGCTGGATCAGGACTCGCTTCGGCACGGCTCACTCACGATGACTGCCGGGGCTGGAGGCCCG
>JBILOA010000249.1:0-4036 GCA_044374735.1 Pirellulales bacterium
TCACGCTGACGCGGCTCCCGGTCGCCTCGGGGGCCGTCTCGATTTTTCCCGCGAGCGGCGGCCGGAGGGTCACCTGCGGCTCGGACCGCGCCGTCTCGATGTCGATTCGCGACGTCACCGCGACGGGCACGGTGAGCGCGAACGATTCCTGCTCGGCTCCGGCCTCCACCGGCAGGCGGCCGGTCAGCCGGAGGGTGTGCCGCAGGTCGGCCGCACCGTCGGCGGGGGGCTCGAACCAGCACCGGTAGCCCGCGCCTTCCGGATCCGCGTCGACAAGCATCCGGCCCGGGCCGTCATGCTCCGGCGGCGCCTCGAGCAACACCTGCCCCAACTCGAGCGGCACCATCGCCCAGCCCGCGCGGGTCTGGCGGACGCGGCACTCGACGGCGACGGGGCAGGAGCGGGCGGTGGGTTCGAGCCCGCGGGCATCGATCTTCACGACCACGCTCTCGAGCACGGCCGCCGGCGGCAGGGCCGGTCCGCCGAGGCCCTCGCGAATGCGAAACAGTTCGAGGAAGTCGGCGTAGCGGAATCCCGGAACCGGCACGAGCCGGCCCGCGTCGTCCTTCAAATAATAGATCTCGGGGGCCTGTTCCCGGATGGCGGGGGCCTGTTCGCCGACGGCGGCGGGCGCCGCTCGCTCGCCGGGCGGGGCCGCCGGCTCCTGGGCAGGAGCATCGACCGTGCAGACCGCCGCCGCGCCGGTCACGAGCATGACCGACCAGATCAGGAAGCGACGGGCGACGGACAAGCGAGGTGGCATCGTGGGGGCCGCAGAAAACGGCTCTCCATAGCCTACCCCGCAATCCTGCGCAGAAGGTTCACAGACCCCAGATCGCCCAATCGGCATAACCGGCAGAATCGATTTCGGAAGCGTCAGCCGGCCAGGATCTGCCGGGTGGCAGCGAGCAGATCCGGCGTGCTCGCGGCAATGAAGGCCGGATCGTCGAGAGGCACGGCCGCCGACGTGAACCCGCCCACCGCGCCGCCCGCCTCGCGCACGATCAAGAACCCGGCCGCGGCGTCCCAGCAGGCGATCCGTCGCGCCCAGAAGGTGTGGAGGCGACCGCACGCGAGCCAGGCGAGGTTGAGCGCCGTGGAGCCCGTCCGCCGCACCGAATGGACGTGGGGCAGGATCCGGATGAAGTCGGCCACCGCGGGAGCATCGGCGGCCACCTGGGGCGGGAAACTGAGGGCGGCCAGCGCCTCGCCCGGCACGCGAACGTCGGCCGTCCGGATCGGCTCACCGTCGAGCGCGGCGCCGCCCCCGGCCCGCGCCGTGAAGCACTCGCCCCGCAGCGGATCGAAGATCGTCGCGGCCAGGATCTCGTCGCCGCGCGCCAGCGCGATCGAGACGCACCAGGCAGGGAAGCCGTGGACGTAGTTCGTCGTGCCGTCGAGTGGATCGACGATCCAACGCGTGCCGGAGCCCGAATGGCCGGCCGCCCCCGGCGGCGGCTGGGACACGCCGGCGTCGGCCTCCTCGCCCACGAAGCCATGGTCGGGGAACGCCGCGGCGATGATCCGGCGGATTTCGCGCTGCGAGGCGAAGTCGGCCTCCGTGACCAAGTCCCGCGGCCCCTTGGCCGTCGCGCGGAATCGCCCAACCCAATCGAGGAGTACGGCGCCACCGGCCCGGGCAGCGGCCTCGCAGACGGCCAGGGGGTCCGGGGTGGGCATGCGTGGATTCCTGAAGCAGAGGGGCTCGACAGTGTTCGGGTATCGTATGCGAGTCCGATCGTGGCCGGGAACCCGGCGCGATGCCAACGAGCCGGATCATGCCCATGACCTCACCCTCGACCGCCGCCGCTCCGCCCGCCGCATGGGCGCTCGCGGGCCTCTCGGCCAGCGACGGCCGCGGCCGCCTCGAGCTCGCCACGCCGGCCGCGGGCCTCGCGCTGACCGACGGTGATCGCGTGCTGGGCCTCGACCTCCGCTCACCGGCTGACGCAGCGCGGCTCGTCGACCACTGGGCCAGAGGCGACGACGTGGTGGGCGTGTACGAGCCCTCCGATCCGCGGCGGCTGCGGGCCACGGCCATGTGGCGGTCGCTCCCGGTCGCCCGCGGCTGGGAACTCGTCGTGTCGGCGCAGACCTCGCTGGTCGAAAGCGACTCCTCCCTGGCGGTCACCTGCGATCTCGCCGCCGGAAGAATCGCCTGGGGCCGGGGCACCGAGACCGGCGTGCACTGGCAGCCGCTCGGGGCGGGCGGCTGCCCGGCCGAGGCCACCTGCCTGCTCGTGCAGCGCGACGCCGAGGCCGTGCTCATCGCGGTCCACCCGGCGGACGTGCGGCGAATCCTCGTGGCGAGCGACGCCGGCCGCGTCCGCGTCACCTGCTGGCTGTTTACCGCCGCGATCGAGAAGGGCGTCTTGCTCCGGAGCCGGGTGCTCGCGGCGCAGGGGCCGGCCGGCGAAACCGCCTGGGCCGACGCGCTCGTCGGCCGGCTCGCTGCCGCACCTCCCCCGCTCTCGGCCTGAGCCGCCGACATTTTTGCCGTGGCGGCGGCCGACCGGGAGACGCTACAGTGCCCCCAGTTTCCCCGGGTTGCCGCCGGAGAGCTCACCACGGAGGGTGCCCACGTGGCCGACATCGTCTTTGCCTTTGACCCCGCGATCGACCGCCCCCTGGCGGTGCCGGAGGCGGCCCATCCCGCCGTCGTCGCTGCCGTCGGCAAGGCTGCGGCCGATGCCTTCGCCGAGGCGGTCGCCGTGGCGAAACGGGCCGAGGCCTCGGCGCTGGTGATCTGCGGCCGCTGGCTCGACCCCCGCCGGGCCAGTCCCGGCCAGGCCGCCGCCATCCGCACCGCGGTGATCGAACTGGCCGGGCTCGGCTGCCGCACGGTCCACCTGGCCGACGACGCACCCGCCTGCCATGAAATCGCCCGGATGCTGGGCGAGCCGCAAGGGCTCTTCTTCGCGACGCCGCACGCGCCGCTCGAACTCGACGTCCACGGCATCGCCGTGGAGTTCGTCGCGGCTGTCACGGCCGCCCACGTGCCGACGTCCGTGGCCGACGAGTCGATTCGCACGACCGCCTGGCGCCGGATCATCATCGGCTGGGACTCGGCCGCCCCCACGGCGGCGGCAGTCGACGACACCGCGTGGCCAGGGGAGCATGACGCGGCCACCGACTTCGTGGCCGCGGCCGCCGCCTCACCCGCCTGGACACAGCCGGGCGGGTTCTGGATCTGGGCCTCGCGCCGCCGCCCCGCGCTGCCCGTCGGCATCCACCATCTTCCCCCGCTGCAGCCCCGGTCGGCGCTCGAGCGGGCCGAGGGCGCCTGCTGCACGCTCACGCTCCTCGACCGCCAGGCCGTCGGCGACACCGTCGAGTTCGCGACCCAGGCCGACTGGCGCGGCAGCTGGCGTGACGTGCCGACGCAGCGGGTCGGCTGGCGCACGGTCACGGTCGAATCGGTCGCCGGCGCCGACGAGGAACTCGCCACCGCGCTGTGGTCGGCGATCGAGCAGGTCGCCCCCGGCGAACAGGCTCCCCTGGAACTCGTGCGGTGCGTCGTGCAGTGCGGCACGAGCGTGGGCCGCCGCGTTCGCGTGGCCGAGATCGCCGCCGAGACGCTGACGCGGCTCCGCGAGTTGTTCGACCCCAAGGCCTTTCGCGCCTGGCCGGTGGAGCTCGTGGCCGACCCGGCGGAATCGCTGGCCCCGCTGGGCCACGCCCGCTCCGGCGGCAAGCCGGGCACGACCACGTCGTTCACCTCGGCGCTGGCCGACATCGTCGAGGCGATCGAGCATACCCCCGGCGCCGCGCCGGCCCGAGCGGATTCGCCGGCCCGAGCGGAGTCGCCGGCCCGAGCGGATTCGCCGGCCCGAGCGGATTCGCCGGCCCGAGCGGATTCGCCGGCCCGAGCGGATTCGCCGGCCCGAGCGGATTCCCTGCCGACCGCAGCGGCCCGCCAGGCCGGCTGGGTCGCCTTGGAGCTGATCGAGTCCACCTGACGCACGCCCGGGCCGTGCGGGCCGAACCAAACCGAGTTCCCGTTCATCCGAGTCCGAGTTTCGCGCCACGCAGAGGC
>JBILOA010000250.1:0-4021 GCA_044374735.1 Pirellulales bacterium
GCCGTGGCCTCATCGAGCAGCGAGGCATTCGCGATCGGCATGGCCGTGAGGTCGCAGACCATCGTCTGGAAGTTGAGCACGGCCTCCATCCGACCCTGCGAGATCTCGGCCTGGTAGGGCGTGTAGGCGGTGTACCAGGCAGGATTTTCCAGGACGTTCCGCAGGATCACCGTAGGCGTGCGGGTGGCGTGGTAGCCCTGGCCGATGAAGCTCTTGAACACCCGGTTGCGGCCGGCGATGGCCTTGAGCTCGGCGAGGGCCGCGGCTTCCGGGACAGCCGGCGGCAGCCGCATCGCATCGTGGCGGCGAATGCCGTCCGGCACGATCTCGTCGAGCAGCGCGTCGAGCGAGCCGGCGTTGATCGCCCGGAGCATCGCGGCTTCGTCGGCCGGCGCGAGGCCGATGTGTCGCGTGACGAAGTCGGCCGGCTCGGCCAGGCCGGAGCCGAGCTGTGCTCCGGCTGGGGCAGGCCCGTCCTGGAGATCGAGCCGGCGGCGGGCGGGACGCGCAGCGGGAGAAGTGGCGGTGGTCTCGGACATGGGCGGGCTCCTTCCTCGGGTGGTGACGGTACGAGCCGTCACCCGGAACCCTGTTGTCCTTGGACCTGAGAGATTCGCCACGGGCATCGGCCCGCGGGTTGCCCCTTCGGTGGGTGCCGGGCCGCTAGGCCCCGCACCGCTCTCCAACAGTTATGTGCGTCAGTACTTTTGCCTGAGCGTTCGGCCTTCGGCGGCCCCGAAGGGCTCTCTCCTGACAAACAAAGTCTAGTACCCCGGCCCGATCCCGGCAATCGAGGCTCAGCCTGACGGTCTACCCGCCCCGCCTGGCTGACAACCCGGCTGGTACCAAGTTGGGGGCAGCGTCGACGAGGGAGCAGGTCACACGGCGCTCGGTTCCGAACGACGTCACACGTCGGCCTCGAGTCGCGCCACATCCGCAAGATCCTGCGGCCGGCCGGTGGCACGCTTGTTGGCGATGAGGTGCCGCCGAGAGAGCATGGGCACCGCGAGCCCGTCGACATTGCTCACGCATCGCTCTCCCCAGGCATCCTCAAACTGAACCGCATCGATCGACGTAAGAAAGTCGATTCGATTTGGCGGGAGACCAATCTGATACACGACGTCCGGCTGGGTGAACGTCTCTGGCGTCACCCGGCTCCGGGGGGCCCCGAATCGCTCGAGGGCTCGCCACAAGCGAGCGGCATTCTCGGCCGTGGGGCGAACCCAGAGATCGATGTCGCCCGTCGCCCTTGGAATGCCATGACCGGCCACCGCGTAGGCTCCGACGACAAGGTATTCAACACCTTCGTCGGCTAACGCTTTCAACATCTCGGCGAAGTCGCGATTCATCGCACGCCTCCCCACTGAAAGCCCAAGCCGTCACGGTCAGGGGCCAGACCAATTCGATGCGTTCGGCTGGCGTCATCGCCGCATATGGGTTTGGTTCCACATCCCCCAGCCGACCGAGCCACTCGACGGGCGGCGCGGCGATTTCGCGGCCGCAGGGCGGTTGGTGGCTCGCGGGCCTGCCGTTCTTCGAACCCTCACCAGATGTCATGGCCGCGATTATACCTCGGCGACTCATCAGACCCTCGCGATGGAATCGGTTTTCCTCGTCCAGCGCTGCCCTGCCAAGGTTGGGCCCGAACCCTTTCACAGCCGGCCGCCACGTTCCACGGCCCGGCCGTGCAGCCAGAACGCGAGCGCCGCCGCGTAGCCGCTGATTCCCAGCACGGCCCCGACCGGCCCGACGCAAAGATCAGGCGCCACGCGGCCGAGCACCCAGGCCGCCACGACCGCGACGATTCCGGCCGACGCCCCGGCGGCGAGTGCCTCGGCGCAGGCCCGCACCACCCAGCGGGCGTCGCGCGCAAGCACGGGCGTGGCCCGCCCGGCCCGCCGCTCCCGCACGGCGTTCCAGAAGCCGAAGAACGTCGTCGCCGTCGCGAGAATCGCGGTCATCGGCAGGGCCATCATTGTCAGGCCGAAGGGGCCGGTGAGCGGGATCTCGTCGCGACCGCCGAACAGCCACCAGGCGATCGGGGCGTTGATCGCGACGTTGATCACCGCGTCGAGCGGCGCGAACACTCGCCACGCCAGCCAGCTGATCGGCGGCGGTGATCCAGCAGACCGGGCGACCTTCGTGCCTTCGTTTGGCCCCACAGGCACGCCGCTCACTCCGCCTCGAGGCTCTGGCGGGCGGCGGCGATCTCCGCCTTCTTGGCGGCGTCGACCGCGGGCCACTCGAGGCCGAGCCCCCGGATCGTGCCCGCCAGCACCGCCGCCACGGCCGCGCGGCTCACCCACTTCTTATCGGCGGGAATCACATACCACGGGGCGTGCTCCGAGCTCGTCTCGCCGATGGCCTCCTCGTAGGCCTTCATGTAGGCATCCCAGTGGCCCCGCTCCGCGACATCGGAACTGGAGAACTTCCAGTGCTTGGCGGGCTCGTCGATCCGGTCGAGGAACCGCTTCCGCTGCTCGCCGCGGGAGATGTTGAGGAAAAACTTCACCACCTTGGTGCCGTTGCGGGCGAGATGCCGCTCGAAGGCGTTGATGTCGTCGAACCGGTCGCGCCACGTCTGCTCGCAGGGCTTGATGCCGGGAATCCGCTGGGAGTCGAGCAGCCGCGGATGCACCCGCACGATCAGCACCTCCTCGTAGTAGGAACGGTTGAAGATCCCGATCCGGCCCCGCTCGGGAAGCCGCTTCATGCACCGCCAGAGAAAGGTGTGGTCGAGCTCCTCGGTCGAAGGATGCTTGAAGCTCGTGACCTCGACGCCCTGCGGGTTGACGCCGCTCATCACGTGCTTGATCGCGCCGTCTTTGCCGGCGGCGTCCAT
Organism: Pirellulales bacterium; assembly: GCA_044374735.1. Taxonomy (GTDB): domain Bacteria; phylum Planctomycetota; class Planctomycetia; order Pirellulales; family UBA1268; genus QWPN01. Next base: position 2,843 of record JBILOA010000250.1, read on the forward strand.
CGCCTGAAAGATGACGAGCAGGCTCCAGGTGTCGGCCGCGTAGAGCAGCTCCTGCGTGGTTGCGAGCTCCGCGCGGCTCTCCTCGAGGATCTCGGCCGCCCGCTCCTTCCGCTTCTTCTCGGCGATGTCTTCGTCGCCGGCCCAGCCCGGGTCGTGGTCGGCGAGGCGAAACTTCTTCCCCGGCTTCACCCGGAAGAGCTTGTCGGCGAGGTCGTGGTCGAGTGGCATGGAGTTCTCCTGGGTCAGCGTTCAAACACGCACGGCGCGATCCGCTCGACGAACGGCAGCCGGGCCAGATCGAGCAAAATTTCCCGATGGCGGGGCTGGTGGGTCGAGCCGACGCAGAGGGCGAAGCCCGGGCCGGCATCGACCCGGCCGCGCGGCCCGGCCGCGATCGCGATCCCGGGATCGATCGCCTTCACGGCCGCACGGTTCTCCGGCGTGTCGGGGATCCGAAACTCGTAGCTGATCGCGACCTTGCCGTCGGGCCCGCCGGCCAGCCCGTTCGCGTCGAGCCCATCGAGATCGAAGCCGATCTTCCCCAGCACATCCGGCGGGGCGGCCGCGGCGCCGACGTCGAAGCTGAACACGGCCAGGATCGGCCGGTGGTCGCTGGCGACCGCCTCGTCGACCACGTCGTGCGAGACCGCATGGTCGGGCAGCCCACGCTCGGCCACGTGGTCGAGTTCCTGCGTGGGCTGGTCGGCCGGCCACGTGGGACTGGCCCCGCGGGCGCCGTCCTTGGCGAGGATCCGAAAGCCGGCACCGGCGAGCACCGCGAGCGACTCGCTGCCCGGCTCGCCGTTGTAGTCACCCGCCACGAGCGCCGGCCGCCGCTCGCCGAGCGCCGCCACGAGCGCCCGCATCTGGTTCACGCGAATCGCCTCCTTCGTCCAGTCGTTGTGGACGCAGGTGAACGAGACCGGCTGCCCGAGCCCCGGCACCTCGACCTCCACCTCCAGGGCGCACCGCGGCTCGGCGCCACGCGGAAGCTCATGCCGCCGCGTCGCCTTGATCGGGTGCTTCGAGAGCACGGCCAGGCCATAGCGGCCACCGTCGTGGTCCATGAATTCGCCGAACCGGTGCTCCATGCCGAGGGCTTTCCCCAGCGCCGCGGCCTGATCCACGCCACCACTGCGTCGACAGTGCTCGTCCACCTCCTGGAGCGCCACCAGATCG
>JBILOA010000251.1:0-3999 GCA_044374735.1 Pirellulales bacterium
GCGCCGGTGGAGATCGACGGGGTGCCCGCGAGCGTGAGCGTGTTGCCGGTGACGGTGTAGCCCGTCGTGGTGAACGCGAGGCCGGCGGCCGTGATCGCCTCGCCGAGCGTGACCGTGCCGGCCGTGCCCTCGAAGAACGCGGCGTCGGGCGTGGCGTTGCTCCAGATGGAACCGGTGTAGGGGCCGCCAGTGGCCAGTCCCCAGTTGGCGGTGGTCGTGTCCCAGGTGCCCGTGTCCGACCAGTAGAGGTCTGCGGCTGCCGCCGGAGCAGCAGCGGCAAAAAGCACCGCCACGAGGGCGAGCCACGCATGACCGCATCTGGGGGTCCGGCAGCCGTTCGTCACGAACAGACCTTTCTCCCGCCTCACACGTGGACGCGTCCACGCACTGCAAACGATTACCGTGAGCCGGAGGCGCGTGGCAAGCAGCCGGACAAGCGGCCCAGCCAGTCTTTTTTTGGCGGTTTTTGCCTCGGGCGGATGGGCCGCGAGACGGTTCTCGCGAGGTTACGCCAACTCGGCCAGGGCCGCGTCGGGAATGCTGAAGTTGGCGGCCACGCTCTGGACGTCGTCGTGGTCGTCGAGCCGCTCCATCAGCGTGAGCACCTTGCGGGCCGTCTCCACGTCCTCGACATCCACCGTGTTCGTCGGAATCCGGGCGATCTCGTTCGAGCCGGGCTCCAGGCTCGCGGCCTTGAGGGCGTCGAGCACGCCGGTCGTCGCCGCCGGATCGCAGACGATCTCCCACTGGTCGTCGGACCGCTTCACGTCGTCGGCGCCCGCCTCGAGGGCGAGTTCCATGATCCGGTCCTCGTCGCAGGCGGCCGCCGGCAGCCGGATCACCCCCTTGCGCTCGAACAAGTAGGCGACGCAGCCCGTGCCCCCGAGCTTGCCGCCGCACATCTCGAAGATCTTGCGAATCTCGGGGGCCGTGCGGTTCTTGTTGTCGGTCAGGATCTCGCACAGCACGGCCACGCCGCCGGCCGCATAGCCCTCGTAGAGCGACTCCTCGAGGTCGCCCCCCTTGAGCTCGCCGGTGCCCGTCTTGATCGCCCGCTGGATGTTGTCCTTGGGCATGCTCACGGCCTTGGCCGCATCGATCGCATAGCGGAGCCGGAGGTTGGCGTCGGGATCGCCCCCGCCGTGCTTCGCCGCCACGATGATCGCCTTGGCGAGCTTGCTCCAGAGCTTGCCCCGCTTGGCGTCGACGACCGCCTTCTTGCGGGAAATGTTGGCCCAATGGGAATGTCCGGCCATGGATTCCTCCTAGCGGGGCTTCCGCTTGGCCAGGTGCGACGAGTGCTTGGGCGCAGGCTTGGCCTTGGCCGGCGCGGCGGGCTTCGCCGGCGGCGCCGGCTTGGACGCCGCGGCCTTCGGTGGCGGCTCCGGGGCCGGCGGCGGCGCGGGCGGCTTGATCGACAGCGGCTTGACCACGAACGGCTTCGGTCCGCTCTTTCCCTTGCCGTCGCCCGGCTTCTTCGGCCCCGAGCCCGGCGGCGGGAGCGGCGTCTTGCCGGCCGGGCGGGCGGCCGCCTGCGGCCCCGCGGGTCGCAGTTCCTCGGCCGCCGCGCGGGCGGCGTCGGCCGCCTTGATCGCCGCCTTGTCGGTCACCACCGGGGGCACCGGCGCCGGCACCTGCTCGCCCCGCTTCGGGAACCGGTCCTTCGCGGCCGGGTTCACGGCCTGGGTGATCTTGCGGACCGTGTTGCCGTGGAGGTTCGTGAGCACATCCAGGCCGAACTGGTGGAGGAGCGAGGTGAACTCGCCGCCCGCCTTCTTGGGAATGATCCGCTCGAGCCCCGCGACCTTGCCGGAGTCGTATTCCTGCTGCGTGATCAGCCCGCAGAGCCACAACCCCGCGAGGGCACCGCGGTCGAGCGGGATCAGGTGGCCGCCGAGCGCGGTGGAGGCCACGTAGTGCACCGCGAACGGCGGCACGCCGTGGAGGCCTCCGAGCACCTTCAGCCCGTGGGCGAGCGAGTGCTTGCGGGCGTGGTCGAGAGAGAAGGTGTAGGTCGACTCGAACACACCCTGGAGGGCGCGCCGCAGCGAGAGCGCCGCCCGCGACGGGTCGGGAAGATCATGCAGCGTCTCGGCCAGCTCGGCCACCGTCGTCACGCGCACCTCGTTCGGATCGGCATAGGCCTGCTTCAGCCGGGCAAACGCCTTTTCGGCGACGTCGGCCGGCGCGTTCTCCAGGCAGCAGGCGAACAAGACCTGGTCGAGCAGGTCGCGCGTGGTATCGACTGCGAACGGCTTGTAGTGGCTCTTGAGCGCCTTGTGCAGCTTCGGCAGAAGTTGGTTGCGGGGCGGGGTCTTTTCGACCACGGGCTTGGGCTGGGGCGGCGGTGCCGCGGGCTTGGCGGGCGGCTTCGGGGCGGCGGCCTTGAGGGCGGGCTTCGGGGCCGAAGCGGCCTTGGGGGCGGGCTTCGCGGCCGGCTTGGCGGGCGCGGCCTTGCCGGCCTTCAGGGGCTTGGCGGCCGCCGCGGGGCGGGACTTGGCGGGAGCTGGGCGCTTGCGTGCGGTCATGCGTCGTCCTGGGAAGGTTCCTTGTGGCTGATCGATGGGGAGGCGGCCGGCTCGGGAGGCAGGACCTCGCCGAGCACGCGGGCGATTTCGAGCGAGTGCTTCACGCCGGCGTCGACCTCGAACCGCAGCCGGGGCGTGTAGCGGGTTTCGATCCGGTCGGCGATCCGCGACTGCAGAAACCCGGCCGCGTTGGCCAGGCCGCGGAGGGCGAGTTGCTCGCGGGCGGCGTTGCCCATGACCGAGACGAACACCGTCGCCGAGCGCATATCGGGGGCCATCTCGACGCCGGTGACGGTGACGTCCTTGACCCGAGGGTCGCGCACCTCCGTGAGGATGGCCATGCTGACCACCCCCCGCACCGCCTCGGCCGCCTTGAGGAGTCGTCGCGTGCTCACGAGAGGGTCCGGGCGACTTCCTCGATCCGGTAGCACTCGAGGATGTCACCCTCCTTGATGTCGTTGAAGCCGGCCACCTTGATGCCGCACTCGAGTCCATCCCGCACCTCGCGGGCGTCGTCCTTCTCCCGCTTGAGCGATTCGATCCCGTAGTCGCCGAGGATCTGGCTGTCGCGGATCACCCGGAGGCGGGCGTTGCGGGCGATCACCCCGGCGATCACCCGGCAGCCGGCGATCACGCCCAGACGGCTGATGCTGAACGTCCGTTGCACGAGCGCCCTGCCGAGTTCGGTCTCGCGCTTCTCCGGCGCGAGCATGCCTTCGAGGGCCTTTCGCAGATCGTCGGTGACCTGGTAGATGATGTCGTAGCGGCGAACCTGAACGCCCCGCTCCTCGGCCGCCGAGCGGGCCCGTTCGTCGGGCACCACGTTGAAGGCGATGATCACGGCATCGGAGGCGTCGGCCAGGGCCACGTCGGCCTCGGTCACGCCGCCCACCATCGCCTGCAGCACGCGGATCTTGACCTCGGGGTGCTCGAGTTTCTGGAGTTCCTTGAGGATCGCCTCGATCGAGCCGCGGACGTCGGCCCGGAGGATGAGGTTGAGGGTCGGCGCCTTCTCGCCGCCCAGCCGGGAAGCCAGCGTCTCGAGCGTGACATGAACCGGGGCGCTCGCCAGCGCGCTGTGGCGGCGGATGTCGCTCCGCTTGACCGCAACTTCGCGGGCCAGGGCGATGGAGTCCACCACCTGGAACCGCTCGCCGGCTCCCGGAGCCACGTCGAGACCGGTCACGAACACCGGCATGGCCGGGCCGGCCTCGGTGATCTTGCGGCGGTTCAGGGTGCCGGTCATCGCCTTGACGTTGCCGCTGGCCTCGCCGCAGACGATCGCGTCGCCCACGCGGAGCGTGCCCTTCTGCACCATCAGACAGGCCACCACGCCCCGTCCCTCGTGGATCGAGGCGTCGAGGCAGACGCCGACGGCCGCCCGGTCGGGATTGGCCCGCAGGTCGTGGAGGTCGGCGATCGTCAGGAGCGTGTCGAGCAGGGATTCGACTCCCACGCCCGTCACCGCGCT
>JBILOA010000252.1:0-3988 GCA_044374735.1 Pirellulales bacterium
TCGATCTCGCGGTCGCGGATGCCGTCGTTGTCGCGATCGATCCAGCCGGCCTCGTCGAGCAGGGCCTCGGCCCGGTCGAGGTCCTGCCGGTAGGGCTCGAGGGGCTTCTTGGTGGCCATCCAGGCCGAGGGATGGAAGCAGCCCGTGCAGGGCGTGTAGAGGCCGTGGCAGATCGTGCCCAGCATCCGCTCGTGGTCGAAGGCGTGGCCCATCGCCCGGCGGACGCGGCGATCGGAGAAGAACGGGCTCTTGGTGTTCCAACCGAAGTGAAACGAAACCCACTCCGGGGCCGTGGCCTTGGTGTTCTTGGCGTAGAAGTCGTCGTCGGTGGTCTGCGTGGTCCACTGCTCCGGCGTGAGGGCCATCTCGTCGATCTCCCCCTTCTTGAGCGCCAACAGCGAGGTGTTGGGATCCTCGAGGATCCGGAACCGGATCTCGTCGAAGAACGGCTTGTCGCGAACCTGCTTCCCGCCGACGGTGTGCCAGCTCGTTCGCGCCTTGAGCACGATCTCCTGGCCGCGGATCCGCGACACGATCTCGTAGGCGCCGCCGCAGACCGGCTTGGCTTCGAGCTCGACGTGCCGCGGGCTGTCCTTGAGGGTGGGATCCTGCTCCCAGGTCTCGCCGTAGACATGCCGGGGCAGAACCGGAAAGTTGATGTTCCAGACGTTGGTGGCCAGCGGCTCCTTGTGGAAGAACACGAGCGTGCGGTCGTCGTAGGCATGGACGCCGCGAAGCTGGTCGGTGCCGCTGCGGACGGCCGGCACGGGCACCCGCTCGTCCATGATGACCTTGTAGCTGAAGGCCACGTCGTGGGCCGTGATCGGCTTGCCGTCGCTCCAGGCGAGGTCGCCGCGGAGCACGACCTTGTCGAGCATGCCGTCGACGCTTGTCTGCCACTTCTCGACCGTCTCGGCGGCGGCGAAGGCATCGAGGCGGCGGTCGAAGGAGAACAGCCCGAAGCTCGTCAGACCGAGCACGTCCTGCTCGGCCGAGGAACTCGAAAGGATCGGATTGGTGCTGTTGAGATCGACCGGCAGATGGCGGTCGATCCGGGCGCTGAAGTCGGCCTGCCCCGCGGCGGGCAGGCGGCCGAGGCCCGAGAGGATCTTGGCATTGTTCGCAGCCGAGTCGTTCTCGAGCGCGAGGGCCTCCGCCGCGGTGGCCAAGGGCGGCTCCTGCTCCAGTTCCTTGGCCAGGGCGGCGAGCGCGTCGCGGACGGGGCGGTCGATCCACTTCGTGTCGCGGTCGAGCGCCTCGAGCGGCGGGGGAGCGAAGGGGGTCGGGGGTTGGGCCGCCGCGGTGCCGGCGGCATCGTCGGCCGGTGGCGTCGGCTGCGGCGGCGCCGTGGGCGGCTTCTCCGGCTCAGGCTGCGTGAGCACCGGTTCGGGCTTGAGCTCGGCCTGCTCGGGCGTGCGGCCGCAGCCGACCAGGCCGGATGCCGCCCAGCCGAGGGCGACCGAGCAGACGAGGCCGCGGGCGAAACGAACGGGCGGGCGGAACGACGGACGGCGGGCCGGCATGCCTGGCTCCCAGGGTCAGGGTCTTGGGTTCGTACGGCGTCTGGGGGGCGTCTGGGCCGCGAAAACCGCGATGCTACGGCGGCCGCGGCGGCCGGGTCAACCGCGCGGCCGAGCGGCGGTCAGCCCGGGAACCGGTGGCCGAGCTTCTCCCGCTTCGTGGCGAGATACCGCTCGTTGTGCTCGTTGACCGGCGGCAGGATCGGCACCTGGTCGACCACCTCCAGGTCGAAGCCTCCGTAGATGAAGGCGTCGGTCTTCTTCGGGTTGTTGGTGAGCAGCCGGACCTTCGAGAGGCCGAGGTCCTTGAGCAGCTGGATGCCGATGCCGTAATCGCGGGCGTCGGCCTTGTAGCCGAGCGCCAGATTGGCCTCGACGGTGTCGAGCCCCTGATCCTGCAGCGCGTAGGCCTTGATCTTCTCCATCAGGCCGATGCCCCGGCCCTCCTGCGGCAGGTAGACGAGCACACCCGTGCCCTCGCGGCCGATCATGTCGAGGGCCATGTGGAGCTGGTCGCCGCAGTCGCACCGCAGGCTGTCGAGCAGGTCGCCCGTGAAGCAGGACGAGTGCAGCCGCACCAGCGGCGCGGCCACCTTCGTCGGGTCGCCGAGCACGAGCACGATCGGCTGCTGGGACTCGAACTTGACCCCATAACCGATGATCCGGAAGCGGCCGTACTTCGTGGGCAGGTCGGCCTCGGCGCTCCGCTCGACGAGCTTCTCGCGGGAACGGCGGTGGCGGATCAGCTCCTCGATCGAGATGATCTCGAGGCCGTGCTCGGCCGCGAGCGCGAACAGCGTGTCGCGGTCGGCGCGGTTCCCCTCGGCGTCGAGGATCTCGCAGAGCACGCCGGCCGGCGGCCGACCGGCCATCCGGGCGAGGTCCACGGCCGCCTCGGTGTGGCCGGCGCGGCGCAGCACGCCCCCCTCCTTGGCCACGAGCGGGAACAGGTGGCCGGGGCGGACGAAATCGGTGGGCCTGCTCTCCGGATCGAGGATCGCCGCGATCGTGGTGGCCCGCTCGGCGGCGGTGATCCCGGTGCGGGCGGAGACGTGGTCCACGGGAACCGTGAAAGCGGTGCCCAGCGGCGTGGAGTTGGTCTCGCACATCATCGGCAGCTCGAGCCGCCGGGCCACGTCGGGCAGGATCGAGAGGCAGACCTGGCCGCGGCCGCGGCTGATCATGAAGTTCACGATTCCCGATGTGGCGGCGTCGGCCGCGCAGACAAAGTCGCCCTCGTTCTCCCGGTCTTCGGCGTCGACGACGACCACGACCTCGCCGCGGGCAATGGCCGCCACGGCGGCGTCGATCGTGGAGAAGCGGGGTGGCATGGTGCGCTGGCGGGTTCGGACGGGGCGTCGATCCCTGTGACGCCACCCCATTGATTATAGGATGACGGAGCGGGCCGCCGACCGCCGTTCTTCGGCCGCCTCCCCTTTTTCCGCAGGCCGCCCATGCTCGACCGCGAGGAATACATCGAACAGACCTATCTGTTCCGGTCGTTCGGAGAGCGGATCGTGGCCGGCGTGGCCGCCCAGGAGGCGCTCGCCGCGATCGGCCAGGAGGTGCTCGCGACCTCGAAGCTGCCCCTGGCGATCGACTACCTCGTCGGCGAACTCAAGCTGGTCGGCACACTCTCGACGGCGCTCGCGCGGCTGCCCCATTACTTCACCGCCTTCCAGACCTTCGTGATGGCCAGGGCGGAGGAAGAGGGGGGCAGGTTCGACATCCGCACGGCGTTGGCGATGCTCGAACGGGAGGCGGCCTACCGGGCCGAGGGGGTGACGCCGCAGGGACTGTTCTTCTACCGGTTCGAGTGCCTGTCGCGAAACCGGCTCGACTACGGCCGAGGCCTCGCCGCCACGGCCGACGACGACATCTTCGACGCCGACTGGAAGGCCTGGATCACCACCGTGGCCCGGCAGGTGGGGCTGATCGACCTGGCCGACCTCGTCTTCGTGCGGAGCCCGGAGTATTGGCGGCTCGAGAAGCGGGACGCGCTCCTGGCCGGCCGCGCGGAGCCCGCCCCCGACCGGCCGATCCTGTTCGGCGAGAAGGAGGGACGGATCGCGCGGGCCAACCGTGGCAAGGATCCGCTATTTTTCTTCGCGGCACTCCAGCGGCAACTCGGCTATCCGGCCGTTCCCCGCGTGCAGCCGGCCGCGCCCGCGCAGGAGTCGCCGGCCATGCTGGCCCGCCGGCTCGAGCGGCTGGAGATGCGGATGAAGCTCCTGGAGGAGGAGGGCCGCGGCGGGATCGACCTCTCCCGGTTCGACCCCAAGAACTTCCCCGGCAGTCGCGACGAATGACGGGCCAGAGCACCCGGCTGCGGGAAGACCTGGCGGCGGTCCGTGACGCGGCGCTCGCGGCGGTGCGGCCGGAGCGGCTGGTTGCCGATCGACTCGGGATCGTCGCCGGTGAACTGCTGGTCGACGGCCGCCCGCTCGCCCCACCTCTCGCGGTCGGCC